>JALOLQ010000130.1 GCA_025455895.1 Solirubrobacteraceae bacterium | reverse complement strand
CCGCGGATCGAGGCGGTGCGCGGCAGCTTGAGGAGCGGGCCGATCTCGCCGAAGTGCCGGCCCGGCCCGAGCGTGGCGAGCACGTCGTCGCCGCCGCCGGGCCGAGGGCGGTAGACCTCGACCGCGCCCGCTTCGACGACGTACACGTGGTCGGCGGGGTCGCCCTGCTCGAAGAGCACCTCGCCGGCCCGCAGCTCGCGGGTGAACGGCTCCGTCTCGCCGGCCGCCCCGAGCGGGCGCAGCTCGATCACCCGGTCGGCCAGCGGGTTGAAGCGCTCGTCGTGGGTGGCGACGAGCACCACGCGGCCGGGCGCGGCGAGCCGGCGGATCAGCAGCAGGACCTCCTCGACGGAGATGTAGTCCAGGTGCGCGGTCGGCTCGTCGGCGAGGATCACCGGCGGGTCGTGCACGAGCGCGCGGGCGATCGCGACGCGCTGCTGCTGGCCGCCGGAGAGCTCGCCGGGGCGGTGCCCGCGGCGGTCCGCGAGCCCGACCTCGTCGAGCAGCGCGTCGGCGCGCGCCTCGGCCTCGCGCCACGAGCGGCCGGCGAGCCGCAGCGGAACGGCGACGTTCTCGCGGGCCGAGAGGCTCGGGATCAGGTTGAACGCCTGGAAGACGACGCCGACGCCCGTACGGCGGTAGCCGTCGAGGGCCCGGCCCGTGAGCGCGGTGACCTCGCGCCCCGCGGCCGTGATCGTGCCGCTCGCGGGCCGCAGCAGTCCCGCCAGGCAGGAGAGCAGCGTCGTCTTCCCCGACCCGCTCGGGCCGAGCAGGATGCCGAGCTCGCCGTCGGCGCAGGAGGCGCTGAAGCCCTCGAACGGCGCGACGCGGTAGCCGGCGCGCGAGGTGTAGGCGACGCTGAGGTCGCGGATCTCGACGCCGCTCACCCGGCGCCCCCGAACGCGAGGGCCGGGTCGATCCGCTGCACCCGGCGCAGCGCGGCCAGGCTCGCGAGCACGCCGACGACGACCGCGATCACGGGCATCGCCAGGTAGGCGCCGGGCCGGATGTCCGCGGGCATCGGGAAGACGGGCGCGAGCAGCGTCGCGATCGCCGCGGCGACGAGCGTCGCCAGCAGCGACGCGAGCACGGCCCCCAGCACGACGCCCCACGCCAGCGCACGGGAGGTCGCGCCGACCGCCTTGAGCACCGCGAAGTCGCGCAGGCGCTCCTGGACCGTGAGGTACGTGATCGCCGCGACGATGATCGCCGCGACGAGCCACATGAAGATGCGGAACAGGTCGACCGTCCGCGTCGCGCCCTCCATCGTCACCGCGGCGCCGTCGGCGACCTGCGCCGGCGAGCGCGCCACGAGCCCGGCCGGCACGCGCGGACTCCCGTCGGCGAGCACCGCCGAGACCGAGCGCGCGCGCCCGAAGCGGAACCGCTGGGCGTCGCGGAACGGCAGCACGATCACCGGCTGGCCGCCGAAGATCGTCCGCCCGGAGACGACGCGCTCGACCGTGAACCGGCGCCCGCCGATCTCGATCGGTGCGCCGCGCGCCACGCCGAGGCGCTCGTCGACGACGGCCCGCCCGGGCGGCACCGGCTCGGTGCCGCCGAACAGCGTCGCCGTCTCCCGGCCCCCGCCGCCGAGCCCGACCGGCGCCTGGAAGACGACGAGCGGGCGCACGTCGCGCGCGCCGGGCTGCGCGGCGACGGCCGCGACGGCGGCCTCCGGCACGACCGTCTCGGCGCCCAGCGGCCCCGGCGTCCCCTCCGGCACGATCCAGCGCTCGGCGCCGACCGCGGCGATCGTGTCGCGGACCTCGGTGCGGAACCCCTGGCTGACGCCGCTCAGCAGCAGCGCCAGCCCGAACACGACGCCCGCCCCGAGCACGGCGATGAGGAACTGGCGCCGGCGGAAGACGATGTCCCGGATCGTGACGCGCCACATCCCGGCGCGACGCTATCCGACCCGGCTCACTCCGTGGGAGCGTTCTCCGGCCGCGTTCCCGCCACCCAGCGCCGCTCGCCGCCGTCGATCTCGACCTTCCAGATCGGGGCGTTCGCCTTGATCGCGTCGATGATCTCGCGGGCTCCGGCGAAGGCCTCGCCGCGATGCGGCGCGCTGGCGGCGACGAGCACGCTCGGCTCGCTCAGCGGGACCGACCCGACCCGGTGCTCGGCGGCGGCGGCGCACAGGCCGTGCCGCGCGACCGCCGCCTCGACGATCTCGCGCAGCGCCGGCTCGGCCATCTCGGCGTAGGCCTCGTAGTCGAGCGACTCGACCTCGCGCGTGACCCCGGAGAACGTGACGACGGCGCCCGCGCGCGGGTCGCGCACACGCTCGGCGAGCGCGTCGAGCGAGAGCGGCTCGGCGCGCAGCGCGACGTGGACGGCGGCCGCGCCGCCGGAGACGGGCGGGATCAGCGCGACCTCGTCCCCCTCGTGCAGCACCTGGTCGTCCGGCGCGTAGACGCGGTTGACGGCGAGCACGCAGCTGAAGCCCTCGGTCAGGTCGCCGAGCTCGGCGAGGGCGTCGGAGACGCGTGCGCCGTCGGGCAGGTCGAGCTCGAGCTCGTCGCGCCCGGCGCGCTCCCGGAGCATCGCGAAGAGGCGGACGCGCACGTGCATGGGGCGCAGGCTACCGGGGCCCCGGTTTCGAGGCGCTTGCGTTCCGCAACGACGCCTGTTACGGTTCGAACACGTTTCGATACGTCTTCGTCCGTTACCTGGGAGACCCTCGTGCCACGCCGTTCCACCGCCCTGCTCGCCGTTCTCTGCCTCGGCCTCTTCGTGATCTCGCTCGACGACACGATCCTCAACGTCGCGCTGCCCGCGCTCGCCGCCGACCTCGGCGCCGACGCCCGCGACCTGCAGTGGACCGTCGACGCCTACCTGCTCGTCTTCTGCGCCCTCGTGCTCACCGCCGGCGCGCTCGGCGACCGCTTCGGCCGGCGGCGCGCGTTCGTCGCCGGCCTGATCCTGTTCGGCGTCTCGTCGGTCGCCGCCGCCTTCTGCTCGTCGCCCGAGGCGCTGATCGCGGTGCGCGCGTCGATGGGCGTGGGTGCGGCGCTGATCATGCCCTCGACGCTGTCGCTCATCACCGCGGTCTTCACCGGCCCCGGCCGCACCCGCGCGATCGCGACCTGGACCGCGGTCGCCGGCCTCGGCGTCGCCGCGGGCCCGCTCGCCGGCGGCTTCCTCGTCGAGCACGCCTCGTGGCGGTGGGTCTTCCTCGTCAACGTCCCGATCGTGCTCGTCGCGCTGGCGGGCTGCGCCGCGCTCGTCCCCGAGTCGCGCGACCCGGGCGCCCGCCGGCTCGACCTGCCCGGCCTCGCCCTCTCGGGCACCGCGCTCGGGGCGATCGTGTGGGCCCTGATCGAGGCGCCCGTGCGCGGCTGGACCGACGCCGTCGTGCTCGCCGCGCTGGGGGCCGGCCTGCTCCTGCTCGCCGCGTTCGCCGCCTGGGAGCGGCACGCCCGCGAGCCGATGCTCGACCTCGCGCTGCTGCGCGACCGGCGCTTCTCGGCGGGCAGCGCGACGATCGCCGCGGCGTTCTTCGGGCTCTTCGGGGTGCTGCTGCTCATGACGCAGTACCTCCAGGTCGTGCTCGGCCGCTCGCCGCTGGAGGCCGGGGCCTGGACGGCGATGCTCGCCGCCGGCATGGTCGCCGGCTCGCCGCTGGCGACGCTGCTCGAGGCCCGCGCGGGCACGCGCGCCGCCGTGGCGACGGGCGCGTGCGGCCTCGGCGCGACGATGATCGTGCTGAGCCTGGCGGACACCGGGAGCGGGTTCGCCACGCTCGGGCCGCTGTTCCTCGCCACCGGCGTGGCGCTCGCGACCGTGATGGCGCCGGCGACCGCCGCGCTGATGTCGGCGGTCCCCGAGAGCCGCCTCAGCATCGGGTCGGCGACGAACGACGCGGTGCGGATCGTCGGCGGCACGATCGGCGTGGCGGTGCTCGGATCGCTCGCCTCCAGCGGATACCGTGGGCGCATGGAGGACGCCGTCGCCGGCCTGCCCGCGCCCGCCGCCGACGCGGCCCGCGACGGCGTGGCCGGCGCGGCCGCCGTCGCCGACCGGCTCGGCCCCGCGGGCGACGCGCTGCGCAGCGCCGCGGAGGCCGCGTTCGTCGGCGGCCTGCGCACCGCCCTGATCGCGGGCGCCGCCGTGGCCCTCGCCGGTGCGCTGACCGCGCTGGCGCTCCCCGGGCGCTCCCCCGCCGCCGCGCCCGCGCGACGGCCCGCCCCGGAGGCGGCCGGCGCGTGAGCGGCGCGCCCGAGCCGCGGCCGCCCGGGCGACCGCGCGATCCGGCCGCGGACGCCAAGATCCTCGGCGCCGCCCTCGCGCTTGCGCTCGAGGGCGGCCTCGCCGGGCTCACGATGGAGGGCATCGCCGCGCGCGCCGGGGTCGGCAAGGCGACCGTCTACCGGCGCTGGACGACGAAGGAGGCGCTGCTCGCCGACGCGCTCCGCGAGCTGGCTCCGGGGGTCGAGGTGCCCGACACCGGGAGCGCCCGCGGCGACTACCTCGCGCTCATGCGCGGCAGCTCCGAGCGCTTCGACCGCCGCGCGACCGTGATCGTCGCCCGGCTGCTGACCGAGGCCGCCGAGGAGCCCGAGCTGTTCACGGCGCTGCGCGCCGCGGTGGTGGACCCGCGCCGCGCCGCGCTGCGCGCGATCCTCGAGCGCGGCGCCGAGCGCGGCGAGGTGCGCGCGGACGCCGATCTCGAGCTCGCGGTCGACGCGCTGGCCGGGCCGGTCATGTACCGCGCGATGGTCGACGGCGCGCACTACGCGGACGTCGCGGCGGCCGGGCATCCCGAGGCGCTGTGGGACCTCGTGGCCGGCGGACTGGCCCCGCGCTGAGCGCCCGGTAGGACCCGGTCGTCCAGCCCCCTCGCCTTCGGCCGCCGCGAGGCGTACCGTGACGAGCATGCGACGAATCGTGGGGCTGCTGATGGTGGCGGTCGCGCTCGTGATCGTGCCGGCGCCGGCGCGAGCGGCGACCCCATTCACCGTGGGCCAGGGGGTGAACCCGAAGATCGCCGTCGCGCCGAACGGCACCGGCTATGTCGTCTGGGGCATCCCCGAGCGCGGGTCCGGAACCGACGCCGCGATCGGGTTCTGCCGGATCCCCGCGGGCGGGACGGCGTGCGACCGGCTGTTCACGATCGAGTACCCGGGCACTGCGACGAACGACGTGCTGTCGCCGGGCAACGTCACGGTCACCGCCGAGAGCGACACGCGGATCCGCGTCACCGGGTCGTGCTGGCAGTGCCTGGGCGCGGGGGTCACCGAGGCGGTGGTGCGGTTCGTCTCGAGCAACGGCGGGAGCACGGCTCCGATGGGCGAGCCCGGGCTCGGCACCACGCCGACGACCAACGGCGTCGGCCCGGACGGGATCA
>JALOLQ010000394.1 GCA_025455895.1 Solirubrobacteraceae bacterium | reverse complement strand
CGACGGTGGTGAGGATGTCGCGCGCCGCGGCCGCCTTGTCCTCGGTGACCCGCCCGGCGGCCACGCCCTTCTCGAGGATCGAGACGATCTCGCCGCGCGCCTTGAGGAGCTGCGCGGCGTCGGTGTCCTGCAGGACGGTGCGGAAGCCGCCGAGTGCGGCGACGTAGGCGATGCCGCGGCCCATCAGCCCGGCGCCGAGGACGGCGACGGTGTGGATGTTCACCGCCCGCGTCCCCGCGCCGCGTGGCGCCAGACGGCCGGGAACGCGAGGGCCGCGAGTGAGCTCTTGACGAGGTCGCCGGGCAGGAACGGCAGCAGCCCGGCGGCGAGCAGCGCGTCGGCGGGCAGGAAGCGCGAGAGCTGGGCCAGGCCGGCGGCGAAGATCACCGCGCTGCCGAGCAGCATCGCGGCGACCATGGTGACGAAGCGCCGGTCCCAGCCGCGCTGGGCGAGCGCGCCGGTCACGGCGGCGGCGAACGGGAACGCCGCGAGGTAGCCGCCGGTGGGGCCGGCGAAGGTGGCCACACCGGCCGCGCCGGCGGCGAACACCGGCAGCCCCATCGCGCCCTCGAGCAGGTAGAGCGCCTGGGCGGCAAAGCCGCGGCGGGCGCCGAGCACCGCCCCCGAGAGCAGCACGGCGAAGGTCTGGCCGGTGATCGGCACCGGCGACCACGGCACCGGGATGGCGATCTGGGCGGCGAGGGCGGTGACGAGGCTCGCCCCGACCACCAGCATCGCGTGGTGCAGGGCGGAGGCGCGCGGCAGCGCGACGTCGGCGAGCGTCAGGGTGCGGGTGGCGGACATGGACACCTCGGGGTGGAAGGCGCCGGGGCCGGCGCGGACCATCGGGATGGGGCGTAACCGCTTGCGGAGCCAGCGGAAACTAGCACGCGCCCCGGGGGGCTTCAACGCCGCGGGGGTGGCGGGAGCGGCGGGGGCGGCGCGCGCGCGGCGCGCCCGCCGCCGGGCGGTCCCCGCCGGGCCGGCCCCACCCCGCTACGCCGCGCCGACCTCGCGCTTGGCGCGCTTCTGCTCGTACATCGACTCGTCGGCGCGCGCCAGCAGCTCCTCGATCGAGCACGGGCGCGAGGGGTCGTAGCGCGCCCGGCCGATCGACAGCGACAGCACCCACGGCCGCCCCGACTGGCGGTTGAACGCCTCCGCCCGCTCGCGCAGCCGCAGCTCGAGGCGCGCGAGGCCGGCGGGCGAGCTCTCGAGCGCCAGCACCGCGAACTCGTCGCCGCCGATGCGCGCGGCGATGTCGGACTTCGAGGTCGGTGTAGATCAGCGCCAGGCGGCGCAGCCCGCGGTCGGCCTCGCGCAGCTGCTGCTGCCCGAGGGTCAGCATGCCGCGGCGGTTGTAGAGCCCGGTGAGGTCGTCCACCAGCGCCAGCGCGCGCAGCGCCTGCTCGTGCTCGAGCCGCTCGCTGATGTCGCGCACGACGACGCTGAACAGCAGCCCCCCCTGGCTCTGGCGGACCGGGGTGAACACGTACTCGACCGGCAGCTCGGCGCCGTCGGCGCGCCGGCCGCGCGATTCCTGGAGCCGCCCGACCACCGCGCTCTCGCCGGTGCGGACGTAGCGGTCGAGCCCGAGGTGGAGCGCCGGCCGCAGGTCGGGCGGCGCGACGAGCTCGATGAGGTTGCACCCCAGCGCCTGCTCGCGCGGATAGCCGAACATGCGCTCGGCGGTGGCGTTGAACTCGAGGATGTTGGCGCGCGCGTCGGTCAGGATGATGGCGTCGGGCGCCGACTCGACGATCGCGGTCTTGCGGGCCTCGCTGTCGCGCAACGCGGCCTCGTCGCGCTCGTGCTCCTCGAAGTGGCGCTCGAGCCGCTCGGCCATCTGGTCGAAGGCGCGCCCGAGACGGGAGAACTCGTCGTCGTGCGGCATGTCACCGACGCGTGCCGCGAGGTCGCCGACGCCGATGCGGCGCGCCGCCTGCGACAGCCGCTGCGCCGGCTCGAAGATGAGGGTCTGCGCCCCGCGCCAGGCGGCGAGCAGCAGCGCCAGCGTGAGCGCGAGCAGCACCGCCACGCTCTTGGCGAAGGCGTCGCGGGTGGGGGCGAAGGCGGCGTCCTCCGAGAACCCCACCGCGAGCCACGCCTCGCGCTCGCCCCCGAGCGGGGCGAAGGCGAACACGCGGCGCACGCCGTCGGGCCCGGTGAGCCGCGTCACGCCCTCGCCGCTCGCGCGCATCGCCCGCGCCAGCGCCGGGTCCTGGAACACCCGGCCCACCGCCCACTCGGGCTGCGGGTGATGCGAGAGCACCGCGCCGCTGGCGTCGAGCACGGCGAACGCCCCGCCCGGCAGCCGCGAGACCTCCTGGCCGAGGTCCTCGACCCAGTCGAGCCGGAGTGCCGCCCACAGCACTCCGGCGAGCGAGCCGTCGGCACGGCGCACGGGGTGCGCGCACACCAGGCTCGGCACCGCGCCCAGCCGGCCCGGCGCGTGGTACTCGCCGACCACGAAGTCGCGGCCGCGCAGCGCCTGGCCGAACCAGGCCTCGTCGGCGACGTCGGCGCGCGCGAGGGCCGGGTCGGCGGCGGCGAGCAGCAGGCCGTCGGGGCCGGCCATCGCGATCTGGAGGTAGCCCGGGTACTCGGCGCGCAGCCGGGCGAGGATGGGCGCCATGTCGGCGGCGCGCGCCTCGTGCACGCTCGGCAGCAGCTCGAGCCCGTTGAGGAGCTGGCGGGCGGCGTCGAGGTGGAGCCGGTGCCCGCCGGCGGCGACGCGCACCAGCTGCAGCACGTCGGCCTGCGCCGA
>JALOLQ010000129.1 GCA_025455895.1 Solirubrobacteraceae bacterium | reverse complement strand
AACCAGCCGCGGTCCTTCTCCCAGATCACCGGCGGGTTCAGGCACTCCTCGATCGTCGTCCAGATCGAGAAGGTCGGCGCGAAGTCGTAGCCCTCGATCATGAGGTTCGCGCCGTCGCGCACGCCCGCCTCGTCGATCTCGCTGAAGAGGTGATCGGCGGCGTAGCGGGCGGCGAGGTCCGAGAAGCCCGGCTCGACGCCGAGCCCGAGCAGCGCCAGGCGCCCGGCGGCCTCCCACTTCCCGGCCTGCTCGAACTGCGCGTCCCCGAGCTTCACCCCGGGCAGCTCGTAGGGCTTCTCCGGGTGGGGCTTGGACAGCGTGGCCGCCATGTCGATGTACGTGCAGCCGGCCTCGAACGCGGCCTCGAAGATCGGCGGGTTCAGGCGCGGGTCGCAGGCGTTGAGGATCACGTCGGCGTCCTCGATCCGCGCGAGGTCGACGATCGCGGTCGGATTCGTCGCGTCGATCGCCGTCGCCGCATAGCGCGGGTCGCCGAGCCGCTCGACGGCGGCCGCCGCGCGGTCGTGGTCGACGTCGGCCAGCACGAGCTTGTCGAAGAAGTCGCGGCGGCGGGCGATGGCGGCCGCGGCCACTCCCACGCCGCCGGCCCCGATGATGAGGATGCGCATGGCGCTGAACCTATCGGACGCGCGGCGAGCGGTCCGGCGAATCCCGGGGCGCGCGGTTCAGCCGCCGCGGCGGGCCAGCACGTCGTCGATGAGCGCGGCGACGAGGCCGTCCGGCGTGTGCTCGGCGGCCTCCACGTCGGGGGCGCGGCCGAGGCCCTCGAGCGCCTCGCTGGTCACCGGGCCGATCGACACGATCCGAGGGCCCTCGAACGTTCCCGCGGCGGCGTGGAAGAAGCGCGCCGAGGAGGCGCTGGTGAACGTCGCGTAGTCCGCGCCGAGCGCGGCCCGGCGCGCCGCGTCGTCGAGCGGCTCGGCGACGGTGCGGTAGAGCGCGAGGACGTCCACGTGCGCGCCGCGCTCGCGCAGCGCCTCGGGCAGGACGTCGCGGGCCTCCTCGGCGCGGGCGATCAGCGCGCGCGTCACCGGGACCTCGCGCAGCGCCTCGACGAGCGACTCGGCGATCGCGCGCTCGGGCACGACGTCGGCCTCGATCCCGTGGGCGCGCAGCGCGCGTGCGGTGCCCGGGCCGATCGCCGCGATCACCGGGCCGGCGAGGGCGCGGGCGTCGCGGACGCGCTCCAGCAGCTGGTCGGCCCCGTTGGGGCTCGTCACGCACAGCAGGTCGTAGGCGCCGAGATCCGGTACGTCGGCGGCGAGCGGCTCGATCCGGATCGCGGGTGCCTCGACGACGGCGGCGCCGAGCGCGCGCAGGCGGGCGGCGAGCGCGCTGGCCTGCGCGCGCGCGCGGGTGACCGCGATACTCGTGCCGGCCAGCGGCCGCGCGGCGGCGCGCCAGGCCAGCTCGTCGGCCAGGCCGGCCACCGGCCCGACGATCGTCACCGCCGGCGCGCGGATGCCCGCGTCGGCCGCGACCTGCGCGATCGTGCCGAGCGTCCCGGCGACCTCGCGCTGGCCGGGCAGCGTGCCCTGCTGGACGACGGCGGCGGGCTCGTCGGCGGAGCGCCCGCCGGCGATCAGCGCCTCGGCGATCCGCCCGAGGCGGCGCACGCCCATGTAGAAGACGAGCGTGCCCGGGAACGCGGCGAGCGCCGGCCAGTCGACCTGCGTCTCGGGCTTCTCGGGGTCCTCGTGGCCGGTGACGAAGGCGACGGCGCTCGCCATCCGCCGCTGGGTCACCGGGATGCCGGCGTAGGCGGAGGCCGCGATCCCGGCGGTGATGCCGGGCACGACCTCGAACGGGATCCCCCGGGCGCGGCAGGCCTGGGCCTCCTCGCCGCCGCGGCCGAAGACGAACGGGTCGCCGCCCTTGAGCCGCACGACGCTGCGCCCCGCCAGCGCGTGCTCGACGATCAGCTCCTGGGTGACCTCCTGGGGCACCTGCTCGCCGCCGCCGATCTTGCCGACGTCGATCACCGCGGCGTCGGCGCGCGCGTCCGCGAGCGCCTCGAGCGGGATCAGCTTGTCGTGCAGGATCACGTCGGCGCTCGCGACGAGCTCGGCGCCGCGCAGCGTGAGCAGGCCGGGGTCGCCCGGCCCGCCGCCGACGAGGTAGACGGTCCCCGGCACCGCGCCGCTCATCCCGCCAGCACCTCGCGCGCCCCGGCGGAGAGCAGCCGCTCGGCGGCCTGCCGCCCGAGCGCCTCCGGGTCGCCGGCGCCGTCCGAGCGCGTGAGCGTGTCGCGGACCCAGGCCGACCCGTCGAGCCGTCAGGCGAACGCGGTGATCGTCAGCGCCGCGCCGTCGCGCACCGCGTGCGCGCCCACCGGGGTGTCGCAGTCGGCCTCGAGCCCGCGGACGAGCTCACGCTCGGCGCGCACCGCCGCATGGGTCGCCGCGTCGTCGATCGCCGCGGCGGCGGCGATCGCGCCGGCGTCGCCGCTGCGCGCGGCGACGATCAGCGCGCCCTGGCCGGCGCACGGCACGAGCTCGGGCAGCGTCCCCGTGGCCTCGTCGTCGCGCCCCAGCCGCTCGAGCCCGGCCAGCGCCAGCACGATCGCGTCGAAGTCCCCGTCGTGCAGGCGCCCCAGCCGGGTGTCGACGTTGCCGCGCAGCTCGCTCACCGCGAGATCGTCGCGCAGCGCGCGCAGCTGCGCGGCGCGGCGCACCGACGCGGTGCCGACCCGCGCGCCGGCGGGCAGCGCGGCGAGCGACGGCGCGCCGCAGAGCGCGTCCACGGCCGGGGCGCGCAGCGGGACGGCGGCGATCACGATCCCGTCCGGCAGCTGCGCCGGCACGTCCTTCGCCGAATGCACGGCGAGATCCACCTCCCCGGCGAGCAGCGCCGCGTCGAGCTCGCGCACCCACTTGGCCTTGTCGGCCGCGGCGCGCTCGCGGTCGCCGTGGGTCGTGATCACGACGAGCTCGTGCCCGGGGCCGAGCGCGTTCGAGACGGCGCCGGCCTGGACGAGCGCGAGCGCGCTCCCGCGCGTGCCGATCCTCACGGGCTGCGGCGGCGCAGCTGGCGCACGTCGGCCGCCGGGGCGCCCGTGTCCTCGCCGGCGGCCGGCTCGGTGGGCACCTCGTCGAGGCCGAAGAGCTCGCGCAGCACCGCCAGGCGCCCGTGGCCGCCGCCCTGCTCGAGCGCCTTCATGCGGATCGTCGGCTCGTGCAGCAGGCGCTGCATCACCGCGCGGGTCATCGCCTCCACGCGCGCGAGGTCGCGCGGCGAGGCGCTGTCCCAGCGGCCGGCGTTCTCGGCGAGCACCTGCTCGACGATCCCGCCGCCGAGCTCGCGCAGCGCGGCGATCGTCGGCGTCGCGCTCTGCTGGCCCATCCACGCGGAGAAGCGGTCGATCTCCTCCTCGACGATCGCCTCGGCGCGGTCGCGCTCGCCCTCGCGGACCTCGAGGTTGCGGGCGGCGCGCGTCTGGAGGTCGTCCATGTCGAGCAGCGTCACGCCCGGGATCGCGGCGCAGGCGTGCTCGATGTCGCGCGGCACCGCGATGTCGATCAGGACGAGCGGGCGCCCGGCGCGCTCGTCCATCACGAGGCGCAGCTCGTGCGCGCCGACGATCGGGTGCGGCGAGGACGTCGAGGCGACGACGATGTCCGCGCCGAGCATCGCCTCGGGCAGCTCGTCGAGCGCTCCGACGCGGCCGGCGAAGCGCGCCGCCAGCGACCGCGCCCGCGCGGCGTTGCGGTTGGCGATGAAGAGCGTCGTGACGCCGTGGTCGTGCAGGGCGCGGGCGGTGAGCTCGGCGGTCTCGCCGGCGCCGATCACGACGACGTTGCGGGCGGCGAGGTCACCGACCGCCTCGCGCGCGAGATCGACGGCCACCGAGGAGACGCTGACCCGGGCGGTTCCGAGCGCCGTCTCGCTGCGCACGCGCTTGCCGGTCTGCAGCGCCGCGCGGAAGAGGCGGTTCGTGAACGGGCCGGTGGTGCCGGCGGCGAGCGCGCTCTCGTAGGAGCGGCGCACCTGGCCCTGGATCTCGGCTTCGCCGACGATCATCGAGTCCAGCCCGCCGGTCACCCGGAACAGGTGCCGGGCCGCGTCGCAGTTGCGCGGCGAGTAGACCACCGAGGCGAGCTCGGTCGGCCGGATCCCGCCGCGGCTCGCGAGCTTCCCGAGCAGCTCGGACTCGGCCTTCACCGCGTCGCCGACGACGAGGTGCACCTCCGTGCGGTTGCACGTGGAGATCGCGACCGCCTCGCGGACCTCCTCGCGCGCGACGAGCTCGAGCACGAAGCGCTCGGCCTCGCGCTCGGTCAGCGCGAGGCGCTCGCGCAGCGCGACCGGTGCGGTCTTGTGCGAGATGCCGAGCGTGAGCAGCTCGCTCACGGCTCGCTCCCGGTGGCCGCGGGCTCGGGCATGGCCACCGCGGCCGGCGCCTTCTCGTCGCGCGCGGCCAGGTCGTTCAGCTCCTGCAGCCGGCGCTCCAGGCGCGAGGCGCGCAGCGCGGCGATCGCCAGGTAGATGAGCAGCAGCGCCAGGAAGACGAGGTACGCCGCCGCGACGTAGCCGCCGTTGTCGGGGAGCTTGTCGGTCACGAGGCGGAGAGGCGCGGAGCGGCCGAGCGGCCGGCGGGGGCGTCGTCGTCGCCACCGAGCCGGCGGCGCAGCGCCTTGGCCTGCGCGCGCGTGTGCTTGGTGGTCAGCTCGAACTTGAACATCGTGATGAAGAGCAGCGCCATCCCGATGATCGCCGTGTAGAAGGCGACCTTCATGTCACCCGGGAGCGCCCCGCCGGAGGTGTTGAGCACCCGCGGGTGGATCAGCGGGTCCGCGAGGCGCACGGCGAGGAAGTTCAGCGGCACGAAGGCGCCCGCCACGATCGCGAAGACGCTCGCGTAGCGCGCCTGCTTCTCCGGGTCCTCGATCGAGAAGCGCAGCGGCTGGTAGGTGGCGTAGAGCAGGAAGACGATGAGGAACGAGACGAGCGTCGGCTCGTCCCACACCCACCACTGCCCCCAGGCCGCCTTCGCCCACAGCGAGCCGGTGATCAGCGCGCCGATGCAGAAGATCAGCGACTGGTGGATCGCGGTGTAGGCCTTGAGGTCGAGCTCGGGGTTCTCGCTGCGCAGGTAGCGGAAGGCGTAGATCCCGCCGGTCACGAAGCCGCAGAACGATCGCGGTGGCGATCGCGTAGGCGGGGAGCCGGTGTCCGTAGAGCTTGCGCGAGGTGGGCAAGGCGTCAGTCCTCGACGAGGTAGTCGAACAGCGCCCAGGCCAGAAGGGCGAAGATCAGATCGTACAGCGCGAGCACCGCCAGCCACCGGCCCGGGAGCGCCTCCGCGCCCGCGGCGGCGAAGATCGGCGCGGTGGCGCGCGCCGAGGCGATCAGCAGCGGGATCAGCAGCGGCAGCGCCAGGAGCGAGGTGATGAGGTCGCGGGTGCGGGTCTGCACGGCGATCGCGCCGACGAGCGTGCCGATCACCGCGATGCCGACGTCGGCGAGCAGCAGGACGAGCGCGAGCCGCAGCCAGTCGGCGGCGCCCGGGGTC
>JALOLQ010000128.1 GCA_025455895.1 Solirubrobacteraceae bacterium | reverse complement strand
GCCCGCCGGTGGTGACCGCGCCGATGTAGAGCGTCGAGCCCCAGTGCAGGCCGAAGCGCAGCACCACCTCCTCGGGCTCCAGGCCGCTGCGCTCGGCGACGCCGGTCAGCGCGGTGCGCAGCGCGCGCGCCGCGCTGATGCAGGCGCGCGCGGCGGCGGACTCCGAGCCGGCCGTCTCGGCCGGGAAGAACGCGACGATCCCGTCGCCGACGTGCCGGCCGACGAGACCGCCCGCCTCGATCACGCACGCGTCGGCTGCGCGCACCAGGCGCCGCCCGACCGCGAAGTAGCTCGCCGTCGAGAGCCGCCGCGCGAGCGCCGAGGAGCCCTCGAGATCGGCGAACAGGATCGCGGCGGGCCGGCGCCCGGCCCGCGCGAGCTGCTGGACGAGCGCGAAGTGGCGCGGGTCGCCCATCGAGGTCGCGGCGGCCAGCATCGCCATCCCTGCGGCGGGCTTGAAGGTGAGCAGCGTCCCGGCGAGGCTGCCGTCCTCGCGGCGCAGCCGCACGCCCGAGACCGGGACGTCGACCGAGTGCCCGATCGCCATCCCGTCGGCGATGAAGGACAGGGCCGCGGCGCCGCTGGGCTCGAGGTCGTCGACCACCGCGCGCAGCTCGGGCGCGACCGCCTCGCGCAGCTCGTCGCGGCCGCCGGGCGTGTCGGCCAGCGTCCAGCCGCCGACGCGCTCGAAGACGAGCGCGAGGCGCTCGGGGGTGTTCGGCCCGAAGCGCCACCGGTGGGCGTACTCGAGGGCCGCGGCCGAGAAGAAGTGCTCGCCGATCGCGAAATCGGCCAGCTCGCGCGCGCCCCCGCCGTAGGTGATGCGCACCTCCGTGGTGACGAACGTGAGCCGCCAGCGCTCGTCCAGGACCCAGGCCCACTGGCCGCTGGCCTCCGCCAGCGCTCGTCCAGGACCCAGGCCCACTGGCCGCTGGCCTCCATCGCTGCCGCGACGGCCGCGAGGGTCGGGTCGGCGGGGAGGGGCAGGGCGGCGTCCGGCGCGGGGGTCACGGCGCGGAACGCTACCCGCAGGGGCTCCGGACCACCGGTCCAGGCCGGTTTCGCCCGGCGGTCCAGGAACGGGGCCTTGACGCATGTATGCGCATTCATGTAGCGTCGCGGCACGGGTCATGAATACGCATTCACACAGCCCCGAGGGAGAGGTCATGAGCACCGCTGAGCCCGCCGCCGCGGGAACCGAGCAGGCCGCGCCGCCACAGGCGGTCCGGCGCAAGTCCGGCCTCGTGCGCACCGCCGGCACCTGGGACACGTTCGTCTTCGCGCTGTGCGGGATCAGCGTGGGGATCATGGTCCAGTGGGGTGACTTCTGGGGCAAGGGCTTCTACCCCGGCGCCAGCGTCATCCTCGCCGCGGTCATCGCGATCGCGGCGGCGTCGATCGTCGCCTGGGCCTACCACTTCTGGGGCGAGATCTTCCCGCGCTCCGGCGGCGACTACGTGTTCGTCAGCCGCGGGACCTTCCCCGGGTTCGGCTTCGCGGTGAACGTCGTCTACATCTTCATGATCTTCGCCACGCCCGCGCTGGCGATCACGCTCGTGCAGCCGCTGGTCGCCTCGTTCAGCGCGGCGCTCTCGGAGATCCTCGGCGCCGGCTTCCTCGCCGACTGGGCGACCTTCTTCAACACGAACGACGGCTTCGCCGTGATCGGCTTCACGGCCCTCGCGCTCTCGACGCTGTTCGCCGCACTCGGGCTGCGCCGGCTCATCGGCCTCATGAAGGTGATCGTCATCACCGGCGTGCTGGGAGGCCTGATCACCATCATCGGCCTCGTGTTCGCCGATCCCGACGCCTTCGCCGGCAAGCTCCAGGAGTACAGCGGGCTCTCGGAGGCGCAGGTGCTCGGCGTCGCGGCCGACAACGGCTTCGCCGAAGCCTCGTTCAGCTTCGAGAAGACGATGCAGCTCTCGAGCTGGTTCGCCACCTCGCTGTTCTTCGTCTCGCTGCTGCTCTACATCGGCGGCGAGATCAAGAACGCGCAGCGCAACGTCCGCTTCGCGCTCACCGGCGCCGTCTGGGCCTCGGGCGCGATGGCGATCCTCTGGCTGCTGGCCTACAGCCGCGCCGTCCCGGCGGACCTGCGCGGGGCGCTGTCGTACAACTCGTTCGTCGCCCCGGACGGCGCGACCCCGCAGATCGCCTACCCGCACGAGCTGATCCGGGTCGTCTTCGGGACCGACGGCTTCGGAGCGGTCCTGACCGTCGTCAGCTTCCTGGCGCTGCTGGCGTGGGGGATCATCTGGATCCCCCAGGTGATCGCGCTCTCCCAGCGGGCGATCCTCGCGTGGTCGCTGGACGGGCTCGTGCCGGCGTCGCTCGGCCGCGTCTCCGAGCGCTTCCACAGCCCGCTCAACGCGCTCGTCGTGACCTTCCTGGGCTGCGGGGCCTGGATGCTCGCCTACGCCTACGACACCGACTTCCGCACGATCGCGCTGACGATCCCGATCTACGTGGCGTTCGCCGTCAGCATGGCCGTGGGCACGGTCTTCCCGTACGCGCGGCGCGAGCTCTTCGAGCAGTCGGTCGTCGCCCGCGCACGGATCCTCGGCGTCCCGCTGATGTCCGTCTTCTGCGGCCTGGGCACGGCGATCTTCGTCGGCTGGGCGGTGATGGTCTGGAACGACCCGACGGCCTCCGGGACGAGCCGCGCGCCCGTCTGGATCGCGGCGATCGCCGCGGTCGCCGTGCTCGTGTACTACGTCGCCTTCAGCGCCTACAAGCGCTCGCGGGGCGAGGACATCGGCCTGCGCTTCAAGCAGATCCCGGTCGAATGAACGGCCCGCTCACCAGCTCCGACATCGCGCGTGAGGCCGGGGTCTCCCAGGCCACGGTCTCGCGCGTGCTGAACGGGAGCGACCGGGTCGCCCCCGGGACCCGCGACCGCGTGCTCGCCGTGATCGAGCGCCACGGCTACGCGCCGAGCGCGCTCGCGCGCGGGCTCGTGACCAACCGCTCGCAGCTCATCGGCGTGATCGTCGCGGACATCACGAACCCGTTCTACCCGGAGTTCATCGAGGCGATCGGCGAGAGCCTCGCCGCGCGCGAGCTGCGGATGCTGTTCTACAACGGCGGGCTCGGCGACGAGGAGGCCTACGTGCGCCTGCTCCTCGAGCACCGGGTCGAGGGGATCATCTTCACCTCCGCGCTGCGCTCGTCGCAGGCGGTCCGGCGGCTGGTGGACGAGCGCTTCCCGCTCGTGCTGACCAACCGCTCGGTGGACGGGGCGGACTGCGACGTCGTGGTCGGCGACAACCCCGCCGGGGCACAGGCCGCGGCCCAGCACCTGCTCGACCTCGGACACCGCCGGATCGGCCTGATCACCGGTCACGCCGAGGCGTCCACGAGCGTGGAGCGCGCCGCGGCGTTCGCCACGCGCCTGGAGGCCGCCGGCGTCGAGCTGCCGGCCCACCTCGTGCGCGACGCCGCGTTCGACCAGGCTGCCGCCCGCCGGGTCGCGGTCGAGATGCTCACCGGGCCCGACCAGCCCACCGCGCTGATGTGCGTCAACGACGTGATGGCGTTCGGTGCGCTGAACGCCGCCCGCAGCCTCGGGCTGCGGGTGCCCGAGGACGTCTCGGTCATGGGCTTCGACGACATCCCGATGGCCGGCTGGGAGGCCTTCCGGCTGACCACCGTGCGCCAGCCGCTGGCCGAGATGGCGCGCGCGTCGGTGCGGCTGCTGAGCGAGCGGATCGCCGAGCGCGGCCGGCCCGCCCAGCGGCTCGTCTACCCGAGCGACCTGATCGTGCGCGACACGACCGCGGTCCCCGCGCCCGACCGCCGGGCGGCGGAGGCACGCCGATGAGCGTCCACTACCTCAAGGAGCCCTCGCCGGGGGGCCCGATCCGCCAGGCCGAGGTGCAGGAGCGGGTGGCCGGGATGCTCGCCGCGATCGAGGCCGGCGGGCTCGACGTCGTGCGCCGCTACTCGCTCGAGCTCGACGCCTGGGACCCGGCCGCGCTCGTCCTGGACGAGGCCGGCATAGCCCGCGCGAGCGCCGCCGTCCCCGACGAGCTCCAGGGCCACATCGCCTTCGCCCAGGCGCAGATCCGGCGCTTCGCGGAGGCCCAGCGCTCGACGCTCGCCGACCTGGAGGTCGAGGTCGGCGAGGGCGTCGTGCTCGGGCACCGCCACATCCCGGTGAACCGGGTCGGTGCGTACGTCCCGGGCGGGCGCTACCCGATGCTCGCGTCGGCCTTCATGACGATCCTCGTGGCCAAGGCCGCCGGGGTGCCGCTGGTCGTCGCCTGCGCCCCGCCGCAGCGCGAGCAGGGCCCGCACCCGGTCATGGTGCACGCGATGGCGACCTCCGGAGCGGACGCGATCGTCTCGCTGGGCGGCGTCCAGGCGCTCGCGGCGCTGAGCTTCGGGCTGATCGACGGCCTGCCGGCGGTCGACATGCTCGTCGGCGCGGGCAACGCGTACGTGGCCGAGGCCAAGCGCCAGCTCTTCGGCGAGGTGGGGATCGATCTGCTCGCCGGACCGACCGAGGTCCTCGTGATCGCCGACGAGACGGCCGATCCGCGGATCGTCGCGGCCGACCTGCTCGGCCAGGCCGAGCACGGCCCGGACTCCTGGGCGGGGCTGATCGCCACCGATGCCGGGCTCGCCGCGGAGGTCCTCGACCAGGTGGCGGCGCTGCTGCCCGGCTGGCCGACCGCGGAGATCGCGGGCCCAGCCTGGCGCGACCACGGCTGGGTCGCGGTCGTCGAGGACCACGACGCGGCGATCGCGCTGGCCGACGAGGTGGCGGCCGAGCACCTCGAGGTCCAGGTCGACGACGCGCAGCTGGATCGCTACCTCCAGGGGCTCACGAACTACGGCTCGCTGTTCCTCGGCCGGGAGGCCACGGTCGCCTACGGCGACAAGGCCGTCGGCACGAACCACGTCCTGCCCACGCGCCGCGCCGCGCGCTACACCGGCGGGCTGTGGGTCGGCAAGTTCCTCAAGACGGTCACCTGGCAGCGGCTCAGCGAGGACGGCACCCGGCGCGTCGCTCCGGCGGCGGCGGCGATCTCCGAGGCCGAGGGCTTCGGTGGCCACGCGCTGACTGCCACGATGCGGCTCGACCGGCTCGCGGCCGCGGACCCGCTCCCATGAGGCTCTACTTCGCCACCGACCTGCACGGCTCCGAGGTGTGCTTTCGCAAGTTCTGCGCGGCGCTCGACTTCTACTCCTGCGACGCGCTGGTGATGGGCGGCGACGTCAGCGGCAAGATGCTCGTCCTCTTCGAGCGTGAGCCGGACGGCTACGTCTTCGAGCTGGCCGGCGAGCGCCACCACGTGGCCGAGGACGAGCTCGCGGGCGAGCTGGCCCGGATCGCCAACATGGGCTCCTACGGCGTCGTCGTCACCCCCGACGAGGCCGCGCACCTGCGCTCCGACGGGGAGGCGTACGAGGCGCGGCTGCTCGCCGAGGCGCTCGAGCGCGCCCGCGCGTGGGGGCGCTACGCCGACGAGCGGCTCGGCCCGGCCGGCCGGCGGATCCTCTTCGCCCCGGGCAACGACGACGAGCAGGACATCGACGCGGCGTTCGCCGAGAGCGAGGTGTTCGTGCTCGGCGAGGGCCGGGTCGTCGCGCTCGACGGCGTGGAGGTCGCCTGCACGGGCTGGGCGAACCCGACGCCGTGGAAGACCCCGCGCGAGACCACCGAGGAGGACCTCGAGCAGCGGCTGCGCGCGCTGACCGCCGAGGTGCGCGACCCGGAGCGCGCCGTGTTCGCCTTCCACGTCCCGCCGTCGGGGACGCCGCTCGACGTCTGCCCGGAGATCGACGAGGACTTCGCCGTCGTGACCCACATGGGCAACCCGGTGATGCACCACGCCGGATCGAGCGCCGTGCGGGCGGTGATCGAGGACGTCCAGCCGCGCGTGAGCCTGCACGGCCACATCCACGAGTCGCGCGGCGCCGCCCGGCTCGGCCGGACGCTGTGCCTGAACCCCGGCAGCGAGTACGGCGAAGGGGTCCTCAACGGCGTGATCGTCGACCTCGGGCGCCGCAAGGCCCGCCACACCTTCACCTCGGGATGAGCCCGGACCCCGAACACGTGACCGCCGAGGCGCTGCGGCTCGTGCAGGAGGCCGAGCAGGAGGGGCTGACGCTGCGGATCTCCGGCGGCGCCGCCGTCCACCTGCGCGTCGCGGACCCGGGGCTGCTCGACCGGCTCGGGCGCGAGCCGATGAGCGACGTGGACCTCGTCGCGCCGCGCCGGCACCGGGGGCCCCTGCGCAAGCTCTTCCA
>JALOLQ010000127.1 GCA_025455895.1 Solirubrobacteraceae bacterium | reverse complement strand
GCGCTGTTCCTCGACCCGTCGCGGATGTACTCCTCGGCCCTGTTCGCCCACCCGGGGATGACGCTCGCCGAGGCCCAGCAGGCGAAGCTCGAGCGCCTCGGCCAGGAGCTGCGGCTCGGGCCCGGCGACCACCTGCTCGAGATCGGCAGCGGGTGGGGCGGCCTCGCGCTCCACGCTGCCCGCGAGCACGGCTGCCGGGTGACCACGACGACGATCTCCGACCGGCAGTTCGCGTTCACCCGCGAGCGCGTGCGCGAGGCCGGCCTCGACGGGCGGGTGAGCGTCCTGCACGAGCACTACCCCGACCTGCGCGGGGAGTTCGACCGGAGGCGGCGTCGCCGTGCTCCAGGCGATCGTCGTCCCCGACCAGCGCTTCGACCGCGCGAAGGCCAACCGCGACTTCATCAAGGACGTGATCTTCCCCGGCGGCTGCCTGCCCAGCACCGAGGCGATCCTGCGCAGCACGGCGCGCGTGACCGACCTGCTGCTCGTCGACCTCCATGACCTCGGGCTCGACTACGCCGAGACGCTGCGTCGCTGGCGCGCGGCGCTGCTCGCGCGCCGCGGCGAACTGCCGGCGCACGGCCTCGGCGAGCACTTCGCCCGCACGTTCGACTTCTACTTCGCCTACTGCGAGGCGGGCTTCGACGAGCGCGCGATCAGCGACGTGCAGCTGACCTTCGAGAAGCCGGGCGCGAGGACGGGCTCGGCGCCGAGCGGATGGGCGATCCTGGATTCGAACCAGGGACCTCTTCCTTATCAGAGAAGCGCTCTAACCGACTGAGCTAATCGCCCGCTGCGGCTCGGCAGTGTAGCGCGGCAGACCGGGCTCAGGCGGCGGCCAGACGGCGGACCCGACGGGCGAGCGCCTCGGCGTCGGCGGGGTCCTCGACGGCCAGCTCGACCTTGTAGCCGGTGCCGCGCGGGCGGACCTTCACCTCGCGCCCGAGCGCCTCCGCGAGCCGCTCGGCGATCTCCGCGCAGGCGGCCGCCTGGTCGGGGTGCAGGGCCTTCGGTGTCGGCGCGCCGTCCGGTGCGGCATTGGCCCGGCGCGCCCGGTCCTCGAGCACGCGGACCGACCAGCCGCCCTCGACGGCGGCGCGCGCAAGCCGGCGGCGCTCGCCGTGATCCTCGGCCAGCAGCAGCGCGCGGCCGTGCCCTTCGCTGAGGCGCCCGTCCTCGAGCAGCGTGAGGCACTCGTCCGGGAGGTCGAGCAGGCGCAGCAGGTTGGAGACCGCGACGCGGCTGCGTCCGACGCGCCGGCCGACCTCCTCACGGGTCAGCCCGAGCTCCTCGACGAGCGCGGCGACGGCGCGCGCCTCCTCGACGGGGTTCAGGTCCTCGCGGGCCATGTTCTCGACGATCGCCGCCTCGAGCGAGCCGGCGTCGTCACGCGCCTCGACGATCGCGGGGATCGCGTCGAGGCCGGCCCGCTGCGCCGCGCGCCAGCGGCGCTCGCCGGCGACCAGCTCGTAGCGGCCACCCGCGACGGGGCGGACGAGCACCGGCTGGAGCACGCCGTTCTCGCGCAGCGAGTCCGCGAGCGCCTCGAGCGCCGCCTCGTCGAAGCGCCGCCGCGGCTGCGCCGGGTTGGGTCCGATCAGCTCGACCGGGACGTCGCGCAGCTCCGGCCGGTCGCCGTGCTGCGAAGAGACCTGGAGGATCGCGGCGAGGCCGCGACCCATGCCGCGCTCAGCCACGGGCGGCCACCTCCTTGGCCAGCTCGAAGTACGCGTCCGCGCCGGCACAGTGCGGGTCGTGATGGATGACGGGGCGCCCGAAGCTCGGCGACTCGCCGATCCGGACGTTCCGGGGGATGACGGTGTCGAAGACGAGCTCCGGGAAGTGCTCGCGCACCTCGCGCTCGACGTCACGTGCGAGACGCGTGCGGCCGTCGTGCATCGTGAGCAGGAAGCCGGAGACGGCCAGGCGCGGGTTCAGTTCGCGCTGGATGAGCGTGAGCGTCTCGAGCAGCCCGGCGAGGCCCTCGAGAGCGAAGTACTCGGTCTGCACCGGCACGATCACGCGGTCCGCCGCGACCAGGGCGTTCACGGTCAGCGGGCCGAGCGACGGCGGGCAGTCGAGCAGGACGAACGCCGCCTCGTCGCGCAGACCCGCGAGGGCGTCGCGCAGGCGGGTCTCGGAGCCGGGCTCGCGCGGGAGCTCCATGTTCGCCGCCGCGAGGTCCGGGTTGGCGGGCAGGAGCCGCAGGTTCGGGATCCCGGTGGCGACGAGGGCGTCCGTGGCGTTCGCGCGGCCGGCGAGCACGTCGTAGACGCTCGGGGACCCGGTCTTCGGAAGGCCGAGGCCGACCGTCGCGTTCGCCTGCGGGTCGACGTCCACGAGCACCGTCGGATACCCGGCCTCCGCGACGCACGCCGCGACGTTCACCGCCGTCGTCGTCTTCCCGACGCCGCCCTTCTGATTCGCGATCGCGTAGACCGTGCCCATCTCCCGGCGCACGGTACCTGCCGGTCCGGTCGGCACCCCGCCGGTTGGTTCGGGCCCGAACGTTCCTCAGGCTCAGGTCGAGGCTTGGATCGGCCGCTTGCGGGCCATTCCGGGACGCCGCGGGTATCCTGCCGGGAGATCCCCCACCCTCGATGAGAGGTAGAGCCGCCGCCGCTCTGCCCCGCGGACGAGGTCCGCCGGCACGTCGCGGGCCGTCGGCGTGCTCATGCCGAGCCGAGCCGCGGCGACGTCGGCGTCGGCGATCTCAGCCGCCTCGGGCCGGCCCTTCCAGGCCACGAGCGCGCCGCCCGGGACCAGCAGCGGCGCTGCGTACTCGACGAGCACCGCGAGCGGAGCGAGGGCGCGGGCGGTCACGACGTCCGCGCGCGCCAGGCCCGCCGGCCAGTCCTCCGCGCGGCGGGGGACGACCTCCACGGTGTCGAGGCCGAGGTCCACCGCCGCGCGTTCGAGGAAGGCCGCCTTCTTCCCGACGCTCTCCACGAGCGCCACCTGGGCGTCCGGGAGCGCGAGTGCCAGCACGAGGCCCGGGTAGCCCCCGCCGCTGCCGAGATCGGCGATCCGGCCGGCCCGCCGCACGGCGGGGACGTCGAGGGCCGCGAGCGAGTCGGCGACGTGGATCTCCACCGCACCCGCCGGATCGCGCACGGTCGTGAGCGCCTGGGGCTCCGCCGCAACGAGTTCCAGCAGGCGCTCGAGGCGCTCCGGCGCCCCTGACGGCAGGGAGAACCGCGCGGCCAGCTCCTCGAGACGATCAACGACGGACACCGGCGCCAGCGTAAAACGTGAAACGCTCAGGTGAGCGGTGAGACGACGAGATGCCGGTGCGGCTCGTCGCCCTCGCTGTGCGTCTCGACGCCGCCGCGCTCGCGCAGGTGATCGTGCACGAGCTTGCGCTCACTCGCCGTCATCGCGTCGAGCGCGACCTCACGCCCGTACCGGACCGCCTCGTCGGCGGCCTCGTCGGCCTGTGCCTCGAGCGCCTCGCGGCGTCGCGCCCGGTATCCGGCCGCGTCGATGACGATCCGCCGGCGCTCACCGTCCCCGTCGCGCAGCGCGACCCGCTGTGCCAGGTGCTGGACCGCGTCGATCGTCTCACCGTGGCGGCCGATGAAGAGCCCCATCGACTCGCCGTGCACCGTTCCGGTGATGGTCTCGCCGTCGTCGTGGACCTCAACGGTCCCATCCAGGCCGAGCGCCGCGACCACGCGCTCCAGCAGCTCGGTCACCCGTCGGGTCATGTCCTGCGGATCCGGCATCAGCGGCGCCTCCCGGAGCGCTTCTTCTTCTTGCGCGGGGGCGGCGGCGGACTCGCCTTCGGCCCCGCGTCCGTGGGCGCGGCACGCCCCGACTTCGGCGTCGGCGCCGCGGCCCGCGCGCCCGCCGGTGCGGGGGCGGGCAGCGCGGCCGCGCCGTCACCGCCCAGCCACGTCGGCAACTGCCCGGTCGAGCGCCGGATGAAGTACTGCTGGCCGACCGTCCAGAGGTTCGTCGTGATCCAGTAGACGAGGAGGCCGGCCGGGAAGTTCAGGATGAAGAAGACGAAGACGAACGGCAGCGCGAACATGATGTAGCGCTGCGTCTTGTCCGCCGTCACCGACATCAGCAGGCTCGAGAGCAGCTGCGAGCCGATGTAGAGCACGATCAGGATCGCGAGCACGCCGCCGGTCGCGGGCGCCGTGAGGTCCGGGATGAAGAGGAACTGCGCCGACCCGGGAACGACCTCGTTGCAGTACGTGTTGGAGATCGACTGGCCGAGCTCCTCGGCCTTCGCGGCGATCTGCGCCTCCGGCCCGCAGATGTCGACCTTGAGGTCGCTGCGCAGCATGTAGAAGAGCGCGATGAAGACCGGGATCTGGAGCACCAGGGGCAGGCAGGACCCGAACGGGTTCACCTTGTTCTCCTGGTAGAACCGCATCATCTCCTGGTTGAGACGCTGCTTGTCGTCCTTGTACTTGGCCTGGATCTCCTTGATCTGCGGCGAGAGCTGCTGCAGCGCCTGCATCGACCGGAACTGCTTGATCGTCAGCGGCAGCATCAGCGTCCGCACGAGGACGGTCATCGCGATGATCGAGAAGCCCCAGCTCAGCCCGACCGTGTCGTGGAAGAACAGGAGCACCTGCTCGAACACGTCGATGATCGGCTGGAAGATGTTGGCCGGGACGAACGGCATGCGCTACGAGCGGGAGGTGGTGGAGTCCGGAGTGGTCCGGGAGTCGGTGCGGAAGAGGCGCTGTGCGGACACCGGGTCGTATCCGCCGTGGCTGAAGGGGTTGCAGCGCAGCAGGCGCCAGCATCCGAGCAGCAGCCCGCGCAGTATGCCGTACTCCTCGAGCGCCTGCGCAGCGTAGGCCGAGCACGTCGGCTCGTACTTGCACCGCCGCGGCAGGGCCGCGGAGATCCAGCGCTGGTAGGCGCGGATCGGCGCCGCGACCACGCGACGGGCGAGCGTCACGTCGCCGCCGCCTTGCCGACCACCTCGGCCAGGGCCGAGCGCATCCCGGCCAGGCCCTCACGTTCGGCGAGCTCCAGGGCCTCCGGTCGCGCGACGACGACGACGTCCAGGTCCGCCGGAAGGCTCGTCCCCTCGAGCGAAAAGGCCTCCCTGAGCAGGCGTTTCACCAGATTGCGCTGGACCGCACCGCCGACCCGGCGTGAGACGCTGAGCCCGAGTCTCGGACCGTCGCGCAGCTCGCCCGGACCGCCGCGCGGGAACGCGTGCAGCACGAGGTAGCGGTTGCCGTACGAGCGGCCCTGACGGTACACGCGCTCGAACTCGGCGCTGCGCGACAGGCGCCCGCGCCGGGGACGACCTCGGGGCGCGCGCGGAGCTGGGTCCACCGTCAGACGCTGAGGCGCTTGCGGCCCTTGGCGCGGCGGCGCTTGAGGACGGCGCGGCCCGCGCGCGTGCTCATCCGCTCGCGGAAACCGTGGGTGCGTGCGCGCTTGCGCTTCTTGGGCTGGTAGGTGCGCTTCATGACGGAACCAGGTTCGGGTCCCGGCATGATAGCCGCAGGGCGCGGCCGGCTGGGCTCGCCGGGGTTTTTTCCGCGCGGTGCGGCGTCCGCGGGAGCTGCCCCGCGAGCCGGTCCGGACCGGAGCGATGCCTCTGCTAGCCTGCGCCCGCGCGGCCCTCCGGGGCCCCCTCCTCTTCCATCGGGACGCCACGCGCTCCAGCCGGAGCCGCACGCCCCTGCCGTGATCCGCGACGACATCACCCGCACCTGGGACCTCATCTGCGACGACC
>JALOLQ010000126.1 GCA_025455895.1 Solirubrobacteraceae bacterium | reverse complement strand
CGATGCGGGCCTGCGCGAGCATGCAGGGACTCCATCGGCAGCCCGCGCCCCGCAGTGGAGTCCTGGGTCCGTCAGTCCGCGCGCTGCTCGACGGGCTCCAGCGAGCGCGGCAGCCCGCCGCCGAGCCAGCGCGGCACCCACCACGTGCGCTCGCCGAACATCTTCACGAGCGCGGGCAGCAGCACGAGCCGCACGACGGTGGCGTCGAGCAGCACCGCGACCGTCAGCCCGATCCCGAACTGGCGCGTGTTCATCACCGGCGAGATCGCGAAGGCCAGGAAGACGGCGGCCATGATCGCCGCGGCGCCCGCGATGATGCCCGCGGTCTTCTCCAGCCCGTGGTGGATCGCCCCCTCGGTCGTCCCGGTGAGCACGCGGCCCTCGAGCAGGCGGCTGATGAGGAACACCTGGTAGTCGATCGACAGGCCGAAGACCACGGCGAAGACGCCCATCAGCGCGATCGCGTCGAGGTAGCCCGGCCCGCCGAAGAGCGGGTCGTCGCCCTGGAAGCCGAGCACGAGCACGCCGACCGAGGCGCCGACCGTCACGAGGTTCAGGAGCACCGCGAGCAGCGCGAGCACCGGCGAGCGCAGCGTCAAGAGCAGGACGAGGAACGTCGCCAGCGAGAGCACGAGCACGAGCAGCGGGATCCGGGCGCTCGTCTCGGTGTCGAAGTCGTCGAGCACGACCGCGGGGCCGCCGACCACCGCCTCGGCGCCGATCGCCTGCGCGGTCTCGTCGGCGAGGCGCTCGAGCTCGGGGCGCAGGTCCGCGCTCTGCGGGTCGAACGGGCCCTGCTCGGGGACGACGATCACGCGCGCCGTGTTCCCGCCGCGGCGCGTGTTGGTCGCGAAGGCCGCGTTGGTCTGCGTCTGCGGCTGGGCGCCCTCGATCGCCGCGAGCACGAAGTAGCCCGACTCGCCGACCTTGCGGATGTCGGTGCCGTTGCGCTCGAGCTGGCGGTCGGTCGCGTCCTGGCGGGTGCGGACCGTCACGACGCTGTCGAGCATGAGCTTCACCGCGCGGCCGAGCCGCCGGCTGCCGGCGGCCGCCTCGTCGAGCCCGGCGGCGAGCGCCTTGGCGCCGTCGTTGCCGTTCGGCCCGTTGAGCAGCGTCGAGAGCCCCGAGCTGAGCTGGGCGGTCGCGCCGCTCAGCTGGCCGACGCCGTTCGCCAGCTGCTGCGAGCCGTCCGCGGTGAGGTCGATCCCGTCGGCGAGCTGCCGGCTGCCGCTGTCCAGCCGCACCAGCGCGTCGCTGAGCTCGGCGATGCCCTTGCGGATCTCGCGGCTCGCGGTCGCGTTGGCGCTGATCTCGCTCGCGTAGTTCGAGATGTTCGACTTCAGCGGGCCGAGGTCGGCGAGCGCCTTGGCGACCTCGGCCTTCGCGGCGACGACGCCCGGGTCGTTGGCGATCGCCGGGTCGCGGATGCTGCCGAGCGCGCGCAGCGCCGCCTGGTTGGCGGACTGCACCCGCGCCACCGGATCGACGAGCTCGTCGTCGACGCGCCGGTTCTGGGACTGGAGCGAATCGTCGAGGATGTCGTACTGCTTCTTGGCGTCCTTGACGGCCTTGCTCACCTGGCTGAGCCCGCCGCTGAGCTTGTCGGCGCCGAGCGAGGTCTGCCGGACGCCCTCGGCGAGCCGCTGCGTCTGCGGCGCGGCCGCGGCGGCGCCGCCGGCGATCTGCTGCGAGCCGTCAGCGGCCTGGCCGAGCCCGTCCACGAGCTTGTCCGCCCCCTGGGCTCCGGCCTCGAGCCCGTCGGCGAGCTGCCCGGTGCCCTTCTTCGTGCGGCTCAGGCCGCTCTCGAAGCGCTTCGTCTGCTTGCTGCCCTTGACGACGTCGTCGGTGATCCGGCGCAGGATCGCGGCGCGCTCGAGCAGCGCCGACGGCCCGATCACCGCCTCCACGCCGTCGAGCTCGGCGGCCTGCTCCTGGAAGTCGGTGATCTCCTCGAGCGCCTTCTCCGTGGTGATCGACCCGTCCGTGTGGAAGAGCACCTCGTAGGGCGTCGACCAGCCGGCGCCGCGTTCGCGCTCGAACGCCTCGTAGCTCACCCGCGCCGGGTCGTCCGGCGGGAGGTTCGCGACGTTCGGCGGGCCGGTGTCGAGCGCCAGGGCCGGCGCGGTCAGCGCGGCCAGCGGCAGCAGCACGAGGAACGCCGCGAGCGCCGGGCTGCGCACGAGCCGCTCGGAGGTGCGCACCCAGAGGTTCTCGCGGCCCTGGCGCTCGCGGGCCTTCCAGAACTGCCAGCGGTTGACCGCGGCGCCCAGCACGGCGAGCCCGGCGGGCATCGCGCTCAGCGCCACCAGCACGGCGACGATCGTCGCGACGATGACGCCGACCGCCGAGGAGAGCAGCAGCGAGCCGGGGGCGACGAGCGCCGCGCACGCCATCGCGATCGAGAGCGCCGCGCCGGCGATCAGCACGGTGCGGCCCGCGCGCGAGCACGCCTCGACCGCGGCGTCCTGCTTGGAGAGTCCGCGCGCGAGCTCCTCGCGGAAGCGCGAGACGACGAGCAGCGAGTAGTCCACGCCGAGCGCGAGCCCGATCATCGTCACGAGGTTCAGCGACAGCGCGTCGACGTCGATGACCTCGTTCACCAGCCCCATCAGCGCGATGCCCACGCGTGTCACGAGCAGCCCCGCGAGCGCCGGGACGAGCGCCGCGATCGGGCTGCGGAAGATCAGCAGCAGCATCACCAGCAGGATCGGGAGCGCGATCAGCTCGCCCTTGTGGAGCGAGTCGATCGAGGCCTCGTTGAGCGCGCGCACGAGCGGGGCGAGGCCGGTGATCTCCGACGTCACGGGCGAGGTCACGGTGTCGGCCAGCACGCGCTGGACCTCCGGCACCGTCTCCTCGCTGACCTCGTCGAACGGCCGTTTGACCTGGAGCGCGATCAGCGCCTGGCCGTCCGGCTCGCGCAGCACGCGCGCACCGCCGATCGCCCACGGGCTGAGGACCTGCACGCCCTCGATCTCCTGGAGCTCGCGCACGACCTTCGGGCCCTGGCGCTCGACCTGCTCGGGCGGGCCGCTGAGCAGCACGGCCATGCTGATCGTGCCCTCGAACTCGCGCGTGGTGAGGTCCCCGGCGCGCGCGGCCTCGCTGCCCGGGATGCGCAGGCTCGGCTGGCGGATGTTGTCCTGGGCGGTGCTCGCGAACAGCAGCGCGACGGCGAACACGGCCAGCCAGGCCACGAGCACGAGGCGGGCGTGCCGCACCATGAAGCGGGCGATCGGCCGCATGGTCAGGCGGGGGTGGCTCCGGACGGTGATTCAGGGCACATGGGGAGATGGCGCATGGAGGGCCACCGGCATGAGAACCTACGCAGGTCGTTCCCGCCCGGCTTCACCACCATCACGGCTGATATGCGCCGGTCGGTCATCGTCCTTGTCGTCCCATCGTTCCGCCCCGCCGAGGAGCGTCATCCCTTGAAGCGCATTCTGACGAGTTCCATTCTGCTGGTCTTCCTCGCCTTCGGCGCCGCCAGTGCGTCGGCCGAGCCGGTGCAGCAGTTCGCCGTCCAGCTGAAGGACATCAAGCCCAGCGGCCAGTACACCGTCGTCTTCCGCTCGAACTCGTTCGACACCACGGGCGACCCGCCTCCCGCGCTCACGCGCAACGAGGTGCGCTTCCCGAAGGGCATCCAGATCCGCAAGCCGTTCCTCGCGGCCGGCCGCCGCTGCCAGCAGCAGAAGCTCAAGGACCTCCTGATCGAGAACCAGACGCCCGCGTTCCAGTACGCGGCGATGCTCAAGAGCCTGCCGAACACGCTCAAGAAGCTCCGCAAGGACCTCACGCCGGCGCAGGCCAAGCTCATCGAGACATGCTCGCGCGCCTACATCGGCAGCGGCAAGGTCAGCGTCGACGTGCGCCCGCTGTTCCCGGAGAACATCCCGGCGCTCTTCTACCTCTTCCTGACGAAGCCGACCGAGAAGGGCGCGATCGGCGCCTTCGCGGTGATGGCCCTCACCGACCAGCGCTCCGCGTTCGTGCGCAACAACTCGCTGATCGCCGGCCAGAAGCCGCTGTTCACGGTCAACCTCTTCAACGACCCGTCGCCGGACGGCCTCTACGGCTACCGGATCAAGCTGCCGCCGAGCAACATCGGCCTGATCAAGTTCAGCGTCGCCGAGCTCGAGGTCGTGAGCCCGGGCATCACCGACGTGAAGCGCACCTGCGCCACCAAGCGCAAGGGCCGCTGCACGAAGTTCCGCACGACGAGCACGTTCTGGGCCGATCCGCCGGAGTGCCCGGCGTCCGGCCAGCTGACCTTCCGGGCCGAGTACGAGTACGAGACCGGCCTCGTCACGGACAAGACGATCCCGGTTCCCTGCCCGCGCTTCGGGCGCTGAACCGGCCCGTCGCCCACCCGCGTACCCCCGCCATGCGCCGCCTCGTCGCGACCCTCGTCCTCGCCGCGTCGGTCCTCGCCGTCGGCGTGCCCGCGGCGCAGGCCGAGCCGGTGCAGCAGTTCAGCGTCCAGCTGCGCGACATCAAGCCCGACGGGCGCTACACCGTCGTCTACCAGTCGAACTCGTTCGACACGACCGGCGAGTCGCCGCCCGCCGTCACGCAGGCGCTCGTGCGGCTCGCGCGCGGGATCTCGATCAAGCCGCAGTTCCTCAAGCGCGCGCGGCTCTGCGACCACCCGCGGCTCAAGGACCTGCTCGTCGCCAACCAGACGTTCAGCTTCCAGTACAAGCAGATGCTGGACAACCTCACGCGCACCCGGCGCGTGATCGGCGACGACCTCAACCGCGCCGAGCTGCGGATCCTCGACACCTGCATCAAGGCGCAGATCGGCTCGGGCTTCGTGAAGGTCGACGTGCGGCCGCTGTTCGGGGACCTCATCCCCGCGTTCCTCTACCTGTTCCTCTCGCCGCCGACGCAGCCCGGCGCGAAGGTCGGCTTCGGCGTGATGTCGGTCACCGACAAGCGCGCCGCGGTCGTCCGCGACAGCGACCTCGTCGCCTCGCAGAAGCCGTCCTTCACCGTGAACGTCTTCGACGAGCCGACCCCGGACGGGACCTACGGCCTCAAGCTCGCGCTGCCGCCCGGCAACGTCGGCCTGATCAAGATCAGCGTCGCCGAGCTGCGCGTCGTCGTCCCCGGCATCACCGACGCCAAGCGCGCGTGCGCGAGCCGCCGCGGCGGGCGCTGCGTGCGCTGGCGCACGACGAACACGTTCTGGGCCGAGCCGCCCGCCTGCCCGGCCGGCGGCCAGCTCCAGTTCGAGGCCGACTTCACCTACGAGACCGAGCTGCGCCAGGTCGTCCCGGCGCAGGTCGCCTGCCCGCGCTTCGCGCGGTAGCCGGTCCGGCGGCCATGTGGCCGCCGTCCCGGCGTGCGGGCTTCGCTTCATCACGACGCCGGCAAGCGGCGTCGTGTCCTGCCAGGGGGCCGGTGAG
>JALOLQ010000125.1 GCA_025455895.1 Solirubrobacteraceae bacterium | reverse complement strand
AGCGCCTCCCCCGGGCCGAGGACCGACCACTTCTCCGGCAGCAGCACGAGCTGCGCGCCGTCGGCGGCCGCCGTGCGCACGAGCCGGTCGGCCGCCGCGAGGTACGCGGCGGTGTCCGGGGTGGCGGGGAGCTGGATGACGGCGGCGCGCACGAGGTCTCCCAGATTGACTGGCGAGTCAATCTCGCCGCGAACCATAGCCCCGCGCGCGGGTCTAGCATGTGCCGATGCGCCGCTTCGCCGCCCTCGCCGCCCTCGCCGCCCTGCTCACCGGCGCCGCCGCCGGAGCGCCCCCGGGCGCCGCGGCGAAGAAGCCGAAGGTGTTCACCAAGGCGTGCCAGATCCCCGCCGGGAAGACGCTGACGTGCGTCCTGCGCCTGCCGAAGACCGGGAAGTACCGCTCGGCGCGCTACGACCTCGGCTACAGCATCAGCGCCGTGCGCGACCCGGCGGCGGGCACGCCCCCGGACCTCACGATCGTCGAGCGCGACCTCGTCAGCGCGGGCGAGAACCGGCGCCTGTCGGTGCGGGTCAAGAACCCGAACCCCGCCGGGACGGCCCCGGCACTCGTGCGGCTGCGGGCCACCGTCACGCGGCTGCGATGACCGCTCCCGCGGGGCTGCCCCGGCGCGGCGACGGGACCGCCCGGCCCGCCGGGCTCCCGCTGCCGCCTGCGCGGATGCCGCTCGTGCGCGACGGGCGCCCGCTGAAGCGCTGGCGCTACGTCGGCGTCTACGGCCCGGAGGTCATGCTCTGCGCCGCGCAGGTCCGGATCGGGCCGGTCCCGCAGGCGTTCTGGGCGGTCCTCGACCGCCGCGACGGGCGCCTGCTCGACCGCACCGCCTTCACGCCGGGGCTCGTCGCGATCGGCGACGGGCGCCTCGTGATCGGCGGGCGCGGGATCGAGGCCGACCTCGCGCTGCGGCCGGCCGGCGAGCCGATGGAGATCGTCAGCCCGCACGGCGGCTCGTACATCTGGACGCGCAAGGACCCGGTGCACGCCGTCGGCTCGGTCGAGGTCGCCGGGCGCCGCTTCGCCCTCGACGCGATGGGGCTGATCGACGCCTCGGCCGGCTACCACGCGCGCCACACCGCCTGGCGCTGGTCGGCGGGCGTGGGCCGCGCGACCGACGGGCGGACCGTGGCCTGGAACCTCGTCAGCGGCGTCCACGACCTCGCCGCGGCCAGCGAGCGCACCGTCTGGGCGGACGGGGCGGCGCACGAGGTCGGCCCGGTCGGCTTCCCCGGCGACCTCGCCGGCGTGGACTTCGCCGAGGAGGGCGCCGCACTGGCCTTCCGCGCCGAGGCCGAGCGCGCGCGCAGCGACGACCTCAAGCTCTTCGCCAGCCGCTACCGCCAGCCGTTCGGCACGTTCGCCGGCTCGCTGCCGGGCGGCATCACGCTCGCCGAGGGCTACGGCGTGATGGAGTGGCACGACGTGCGCTGGTAGGCGCCTACTCCTCGAGCCAGGCGATCACCGCGAGCACGCGGCGATGGTCGTCCCCGCTCGGCGGCAGGCCGAGCTTGCCGAAGATGCTCGAGACGTGCTTCTCCACCGCGCCCTCGGTGACGACCAGCTCGCGGGCGATGCCGCCGTTCGAGCGGCCCTCGGCCATCAGCGCGAGCACGTCGCGCTCGCGCGGGGTGAGCTCCTCGAGCCGCGCCGGCCCGCGCCCGGCGACGAGCTGCGCGACGACCTCCGGGTCCATCGCCGTCCCGCCGTCGGCCACCCGGCGCACCGCCTCGACGAACTCGCCGACGTCGGCGACGCGGTCCTTGAGCAGGTAGCCGACGCCGCCGGTGCCGTCGGCGAGCAGCTCCTTGGCGAAGATCCGCTCGACGTACTGGCTGAGCACGAGCACGGGCAGCCCGGGGATCCGCCGGCGCGCCTCGAGCGCCGCGCGGATGCCCTCGTCGCGGAAGTCGGGCGGCAGGCGCACGTCCACGACGCACACGTCGGGGCGCTCGCGCTCGACGGCCTCGAGCAGCGCCTCGCCGTCCTCGACGGCGGCGACGACCTCCATGCCGTTGTCCTGGAGCATGCGGGTCAGCCCGTCGCGCAGCAGCGCGAGGTCCTCGGTGATCACGACCCGCATGGCAGCTCCGCGCAGAGGTGGGTGGGCCCGCCCGGCGGGCTCGACAGGGTGAGCGTGCCGTCGAGCGCCTCGACGCGCCCGCGCAGGCCGCGCAGCCCGCCGCCGTCCGGGTTCGCGCCGCCGACGCCGTCGTCGCGCACGTCGACGCGCAGGACGTCGCCGCTGCGGCTCAGGCGCACGCTCGCGGCGCCGGCCCGCGCGTGCTTGGCGACGTTCGTCAGCGCCTCGGCGACGACGAAGTAGGCCGCCGTCTCGACCGCGCTCGGGAGCGCGCCCAGCTCGCCGACCTCGACGCTCGTGGGGACGCCGCCGACACGCGCCCCGAGCGAGGTGACCGCCGCGCCCAGGCCGCGCTCGGAGAGCAGCGCGGGACGGATCCCGCGCGCCAGGTCGCGCAGCTCGGCGAGCGCGCGCTGGGTCTCCTCGCGGGCCTCGCGCACGAGCTCCGCGGCGCGCTCGGGATCGGCCCCGGCGGCCAGGCGCTGCTCGGCCATGCCGAGGTCCAGGGCGACGGCGACGAGCCGCGCCTGGGCACCGTCGTGCAGGTCGCGCTCGATCCGCTCGAGCTCGGCCTGGGCGGCGTCGACGGCGCCGGCGCGCGTCTCGGCGAGCTGCTCGACCCGCTCCTCGAGCCGGCGCTTGTCGCAGCCGAGCAGCCCGCGCGCGATCGAGATCGAGATCGCGCTCGAGCCGCGCACGAGCGCGAGCGTCAGCGGGATCGTGGCCACGCCGAAGCCGAAGACGACGAGCGCCTCGAGCCAGGTGTCCAGGCTGATGAAGCCGGCGTCGAGGTCCACCCCCGGGATCCACCACCAGGCCGGCACGCTGAGCAGCGAGAGCGTGAGGCTCCACATCGTCACCGCGACGGTGAACCCGATCGTCCCGGTGAAGAGCAGGACGAGGCCGTAGGCGGTGTCCCGCCAGGTCTGGCCGTCGAGCACGAGCGCCTTGAGCCAGGACCAGATCTCGTTCAGCGAGGCCCAGTCCTCCCCGCGGAACGGCAGCCGGCGGCGGTAGAGGCCGGGGATGCGCTCGCCGGTGACGATCGCCGCGCGCGAGCGCTCGACCCAGGCGAGCCCGCGCGTCCCCCAGATCGTCAGCACGGCGACGGGGACGCCGATGAAGGTGATGAACGAGCCGATCGCCGTCGACCAGCCGGCGACGATGAAGCTGAAGAAGAGCGTCCCCATCGGGAGCGCGAGCAGCAGGTAGAGCGTGTCGCGCGCGACGAGCGCGAGGAACGCGCCCAGGCCGCGGCGCGGCGCGCTCGCGGACGGCCGCTCCGGGTGCTCGAGCGTGGGCTGTTGGACGGCCTGCGTGGTCACGGGACCATGGTGGCTCGCGGGACGCGCGCTGCCAATGCCGCCCCCCGGCCTCGCACCGTACCGCCGGCCACCCGCGCGTGCCGGGGGTTACCCCGACCCGCCGCGCTGGCGGCGCAGCTCGGCGAGCAGCAGCTTCGAGTGCATCGCGCCGATCAGCTCGCGCAGCGGCTCGGCGCCGCCGGTGATGATCTCGGCGGCGCGCTCGACCGGCACCTCGCCGGCGAGCCGGTCCAGCAGCGTGCGGACCTCCTGCTCGACGAGCGGCTGGAGCGCCTCGCGGTAGCGCAGCGTGTCGAAGACCGTGAACCCGAGCGCCTCGTCGTAGCCGCCCGCGCGAAAGCGCGAGATCGCGGCGATCACGGCGACGTCGTCCGGGTCGTAGCCGCGGCTCGTGGGCGTCAGCACGTCGAGCTCGGCCAGGCGGTCGAGGACGTTCTTCGGGATCGCGTACCGGCGGCGGACCTCGGCGGCCGAGACGCGCACCCCGGGGGCGGCCTCGAGCGCGCGCTCGAGGATCCGGTCCTCGAGCTCGACGAGCGCGGCGGCGTGCTCGGGGCCCTCGTCCATGACGCGCTTGATCGCCTTGAGCGGCATGAACCGCTCCTCCTGGAGGCGCTTGATCAGGCGCACGCGCTCGACGAAGTCCGGCGGGTACCAGGCCATGTTGCGCGAGGTCCGCACGACCTCGGCGCCGTCGCCGAGCAGGCCCTCGCGCAGGTAGTGCTTGATCGTCCCGGTGCTGACGCCCGAGCGCTCGGCGAGCTCGGACATCTTCAGGAGCCCGTCGGTGTCCGGGGCGCCGGGAGCGCGAGCGCTCATGTCAGGAACGACCCCTGCGGCCCGCTCGTCGGGCCGCCCACGGCCCCGGCCTCGAGCAGCGCGGCGATCTCGTCCTCGCCGTAGCCCGCGGCGCGCAGCACCGCCTCGGTGTGCTCGCCGAGCCCCGGGCCGGGGAGGCGCCGCGGGTCGCCGGGCGTGCGCGAGAGCTTCACCGGGATGCCGAGCTGGCGGACCGGCCGCTCCGCCCCCGGCTGGTCGATCTCGACCACCATCTCGCGGGCGCGGACGAGCTCGGAGTCGAGCACCTCGTCGAGGTCGAGCACCGGCTCCAGGCAGCAGTCGTGCTCGCCCGCGAACGCCTCCCACTCGGCGCGCGTGCGCCCGGCGAAGATCGCCTCGAGCTCGCGGTGCGCGTCGCCGCCGGGCCCGGTGAACTGCTGGTCGATGAGGTCCTCGCGGCCGACGCCGGTGCAGAAGTTGCGGAAGAACTTCGGCTCGAGCGCGCCGAGCGTGACGTAGCCGTCGGCGCACGCGTACGGCCGGTAGCAGACGAACATCCCGCCGAGCGGGACGTGGCCGCGGCGCGGCACCTCGCCGTCGGCGAGGTAGTTCGCGGCGGTCATCGCCAGCCACGAGAGCGCGCCGTCGGCCATCGAGACGTCGACGAGTTGCCCCTCCCCGGAGCGGTCGCGCTCGCGCAGCGCGGCGAGGATCCCGAACGCCGCCATCAGCGCGCCGCCGCCGACGTCGGCGATCTGGCCCGCGGCCTGGACCGGCGGGCCGTCCGCCTCGCCGGTGAGCCCGAGCAGCCCGACCAGGCCGAGGTAGTTCATGTCGTGGCCGGAGCGGTCGCGCAGCGGGCCGTCGAGGCCGTAGCCGGTGATCGCGCAGTAGACGATCCCCGGGTTGACCTCCTTCATGCGCTCGTAGCCGACGCCGAGGCGGTCGAGCACGCCGGGCCGGAAGGACTCGAGCACGACGTCCGCGTCGCGCACGAGGCGCAGCAGCACCTCGCGGCCGGCCTCCTCCTTGAGGTTCACCCGCACCGAGGCCTTGTTGCGGTTGAGGCCGAGGAACAGGGCGCCCTTCGCGCTGTCCTCGGCGCCCTCGTGGAAGGGCGGCGACCAGCGCGCGTAGTCGCCCATGCCCATGTCCTCGACCTTGATCACCTCGGCGCCGAAGTCGGCGAGCAGCAGCGAGCAGAACGGGCCGG
>JALOLQ010000003.1 GCA_025455895.1 Solirubrobacteraceae bacterium | reverse complement strand
CTGGACCGCGACGCTCATCGCCGCTGCGGCCCTCGACCTCAACCGGCCGCCCTTCCCGGCCGGGAAGAAGGCGTGAGCGCGCCGCGCGCGCCTCAGGCCGCGCGCCCTGACTCGAACGCGCGCACCGCGTCGTAGGCCGTCTCGAGGTCGTAGCCTCGGCGGGCCAGCACGCCGAGGGCGCGCTCCCGGGCGCGCTCGTCACGCGGTGGCGTGCGCACGCGGCGCTCGAGCACGGCGATCGCCGCGGCGAGCTCGTCCGCCGGTCCCTGCGCGCCGAGGACCGCGTCGATCAGCTCGCGCTCGATGCCGGCCCGGCGCAGCCGCCGCTCGATCCGCTCCGCGCCCCACCCGTCCAGCGTCCGGCGGTCCTCGGCGAACGCCCGCGCGTAGCGGGCGTCGTCGAGGTAGCCGACGCGCTCGAGCTCGGCGAGCGCGGCGTCGATGGTGTCCGGCTCGACGCGCTTGGCCTCCAGGTGCCGGCGCACCTCGATCACGGTGCGGTCGCGGTGCCCGAGGTAGCGGTAGGCGACGTCCAGCGCGTGCTGCAGCCGCGCCTGCGGATCCTGCGCGATCGCCGCCACGGCGCCGGTCAGGCGGCCGCCTGCTCGACGGCCTCGTCGAGGTCCGGCAGGTCGCCGTCCTCACGGTCGATCGGGACCACGAGCTCGTCGGAGAAGCCGAGCGCGTCGTAGATCTTGCCCTCGATCTCCTTGGCCAGCTCCTGGTGCTCGTCGAGGAACGCCTTGGCGTTGTTGCGCCCCTGGCCGAGCCGGTCCTCCCCGTAGGAGAAGAACGAGCCCGACTTCGTGACGATCCCGTGCTCGATGCCGAGGTCGAGGATGCAGCCCGAGGTCGAGATGCCCTTGCCGAACTCGATGTCGAACTCGGCCTGGCGGAACGGCGCCGCGACCTTGTTCTTGACGACCTTCACGCGGACGCGGTTGCCGACCGCCTCGGTGCCCTCCTTGAGGGTCTCGATGCGGCGGATGTCCAGGCGCTGCGACGAGTAGAACTTCAGCGCGCGACCACCGGGCTGGGTCTCCGGCGAGCCGAACATCACGCCGACCTTCTCGCGGATCTGGTTCGTGAACAGGCACAGCGTCTGCGTGCGGTTGAGGTTGCCGGCGAGCTTGCGCATCGCCTGGCTCATCATCCGGGCCTGGAGGCCGACCGTCGTGTCCCCCATCTGGCCCTCGAGCTCCGAGCGCGGGGTCAGCGCGGCGACCGAGTCGATCGCGACGAGGTCGACCGCGCCGGAGCGCACGAGCATGTCGGCCACCTCGAGCGCCTGCTCGCCGTAGTCGGGCTGCGAGACGAGCAGCTCGTCGATGTCGACGCCGATCTGCCGGGCGTAGAGCGGATCCATCGCGTGCTCGGCGTCGATGAACGCGCAGACGCCGCCGAGCTTCTGGGCCTCGGCGAGCACGTGGTAGACGAGCGTCGTCTTGCCCGAGGACTCGGGGCCGAACACCTCGACGATGCGCCCGCGGGGCATGCCGCCGATCCCGAGCGCGAGATCGAGCGACAGCGCGCCGGTCGGGATCGCGTTGACCTTGACCTGGGCGCCCTCGTCGCCCATGCGCATCACGGTGCCCTTGCCGAACTGGCGCTCGATCTGCGTGAGGGCGCCCTGCAGGGCGGCGTCGCGGGCCTTGGCGGCCTTCTCGTCTGCGGACATGGAAGTACGGACCTTTCGTGCCTCGGGAAGTGGAGATCATCCGCCCCGGATCGGACGGAACCCCGGGGAACGTAGGTTCGATCCGGTGACAGGGCCACCCCCGGTCTGCCGCGTCTTCCCCGCGGGAGAGCCCGCGCATCGCGGCGCGCGCGCGTGGACCGTCGCCGGCGGCACGGCGCGCACCCTCGGCGTGCCGGATCCTCCCCGGTGGACCGGCGGTATCCGTCACGGTCGGCGATTCCCGGGCCTCCGATGGTCAACCATGCCGGATCCTCCCCGGTGATCAGGGAGGAACCGCCACGCCGACCAGGACGCGCTCCCCGGGCGGGCGGCGAGCACGAGCGCACCCGCACGTCACCGGCGCGAGCGCGGACTACCCCGCGGGCTCAGCCCGGGCCAGCACCTCGTAGCGCGCCCCGTCGCGGCCGAGGTGCGAGCGCAGCAGGACGACGGACGGGAAGCTCAGCGCGCCCTCCGGGGCGGCGGGCTCGCGCCCGACCCGGGGCGCCGAGCCCCGGCGCACGCGCGCCACGGTGATGTGCGGGCGCAGCGCCCGCCGCTCCACCGTCCACCCGTGCGCGGCACCGGCGAGGGCCGGGGCGAGCGCGGCGTACAGGTCGGCCAGGGAGCCACCGGCGTCCCGGACCGCGCAGGTGAGCACGTGCGGGCGCCGCGGGGCGAGCCACAGGGCGCCGGCGAGCGCTCCGTGGCACGTCCGTGCTCCGGACGCCGCCTCGGCCACCGCGGCCGCGAGGTCCGGGATCTCGGACGCCGGGCGCTCGCCGAGGAAGTGCAGCGTCAGGTGGAGCGCCTCGGGGGCCAGCGCGCGCAGCGCGGGGTCGCCCGCGGCACAGGCACGGCCCCAGCCCGCGAGCGCCTCACGCACGTCCGCGGGCAGCTCGAGCGCGACGAACAGCCGCGCCCGGCTCACGAGCCGAGGTCGCCGAGCCCGAGCAGGAGGCGGCGCACGAGGTGCAGTGCGACGGTCGTAGTGCGGTCGCGCACGTCGGCACGGCCTCCGGGGAGGTTGACCCGGCGATCGATCCGCGCGCCCCCGCGTTCGGCCACCGAGATCCAGACCAGCCCGACGGGCTTCTCCTCCGTGCCGCCCGCGGGGCCCGCGATCCCGGTGATCCCCACGCCGACGTCCGCGTCCAGGCGCTCGATCGCACCGTCGGCCAGGGCCCGCGCGACCTGCTCGGAGACCGCCCCGTGGACCTCGATCAGCGCCGGGTCGACCCCGGCCAGCGCGACCTTGGCCTCGTTCGCGTACACGACGAGCCCGCCGCGGACGTACGCGGAGGCCCCCGCGGGCTCGGTGAGCCGGGCTGCGACGAGCCCGCCGGTGCACGACTCCGCGGTGGCGATCGTGCGGGCGGGCGCGCGCCGCAGCAGGTCGGCCACCTGCTCGTCGACCGAGCGCCCGTCGTCGGAGAACAGCGTGTCGGCGTGCCGTTCGCGCACGAGCGCGGCGAACGCGTCGTACACCGGCTGCGCCGGAGGCTCGTAGCGCGTGACGACCTCGACCTCGCCGCGGCGCAGGCACGTCGTGATCTCCAGGTCGTCGAGGGCGATGCCCGCGGCCTGCGCCCGGCGCAGCGTCTCGGCGATCTCGGACTCGGGGATCCCGAACAGCCGCAGCACGTCCACATCGGCTGCAGCTCGCGCGGCGGGCCCGGCAGGACCACCACCGCCGGGCCCTCGCGATCGCCGCCCGGCGGGACGACGAGGCCGGGGGCGGTGCCGACCGGCTCGAGGATCGTGGCGCCGAGCGGGATCGTCGCCTGCTTGCGGTTGCCCTCCTCGAGCGCCTCGAGGTCGATCCCCGGCCAGCGCCGCGCGATGCCCTCGAGGATCTTCGCGATCCGCCCCCGCAGCGGCTCGTCCATGACCATCTCGCGGCCCTGGAACGCGCCGACCACCGCCGCGGTGAGGTCGTCGGCGGTCGGGCCGAGGCCGCCGCTGGTGATGATGAGGTCGCAGCCCTCCCCGGCGAGCCAGTGCAGGGCCCCCTCGATGTCGCCGGGCCGGTCGCCGACGATCACGATCGCCTCGAGGTCGACGCCGGACTCGCGCAGGCGATCGGAGAGCCAGGGTCCGTTGCGGTCGGCGACCCGCCCGGTGAGCACCTCGGTCCCGGTGACGACGATGCCGGCGCGCGCGCTCATGAGGAGCAGGTCGGGCGCTCGCCCGCCGGGAGTCGCCGCACGCCCTGCGGGGTGATCTCGTAGCCGATGCCGTCGTCGACGTCGGGCACCGGCCGGGCCTTCCCGTTGACGATCAGGGTCGCGTCACCGTTGCCGAGCGTCAGCTGGAAGCGCGAGGAGCGCCGGGTCGGGCCGCCCTGCCCCGGCTGGAGGATGACGCCGTTGACGGGCGTGCGCCCGCCGGCGGCCTGCAGGCACGCGTACACCGGCGCGGTCGGGACGATCCGCAGCCGCACGAGCTTCGGCGCGGTCGTCGTGGTCGTGCGCTCGTCGCCGGAGTCCGGCTCGCCGTCGCCGCCCGTCGTCGTGCGCGGCGCGGTCGTGCTGCCCGATCCGCCCTCGTCGTCGCCGCCGCCGCGCCCGAGCAGGAACAGGCCGATCAGCAGCGCGGCGATGAGCCCGGCGATCAGCCAGCCGCGGCGGCCCGGGGAGCGTCCGCCCCCGCCCCCGCGGCGGCGTTGATCGCTGCTCCCGCGCGGCGGGGCGATCGGCTGGAGCTCGGGCTGCTCGTAGCTGAGCTTGAACTGCTCGACGAGCGTGCGGCCGTCGAGGCCGAGGTAGTCGCCGTAGGTGCGCAGGAAGCTCTTGACGAACGTGGGCCCGGGCAGCAGGTCCCACTCCTCGTTCTCGAGCGCGCGCAGGTACTTGCCGCGGATCTTCGTGTCGGCCTCCGCCTCGGTGATGTCGATCCGGGCGCGCATGCGCGCCTCGCGCAGGCTGGAGCCGATGTCGGGCATGCCCGCTGGAATCTACCGGCGCGGCCTCAGGCGCCGTCCGGTCCGGCGGCGGGCGCGGCCTCGGCCGCCGGGAGCTCGACCTCGCCGGGCTCGTCCGCCGCGGCGGGCGCGTCCGCGTCGCCGAGCGCGGCGAGCACGCGCGGCAGGTCGGCCTCGCCGATCAGGACCTGGCGCGGCTTGGAGCCCTCGTAGCCGGAGATCACCCCGCGGCGCTCGAGCATGTCGATCAGCCGCCCGGCACGGGTGTAGCCGAGGCGCAGGCGGCGCTGGAGCATCGACGTCGACGCGGTGCCCATCTCCACGACGAGCTGGATCGCCTCGCCGAGGAGCGGGTCCTCGTCCGGGTCGAACTCGCCGTGGTCGCCGCTCTCGGGGGCCTCGGCCTCGACCTCGTCGAGCAGGTCCTCGCGCAGCTCGGGCTCGCCCTGGCGGGCCCAGAACTCGGTGAGCTGGGCGATCTGGGGCTCGTCGATGTACGCCCCCTGGATGCGCTGGAGCTTCGACGAGCCGACCGGCGAGAACAGCATGTCGCCCTGGCCGAGCAGCGTCTCGGCCCCGTTGTGGTCGAGGATCACGCGCGAATCGGTCTGGCTGGAGACCGCGAAGGCGATCCGCGAGGGCACGTTGGCCTTGATCATGCCCGTGATCACGTCGACCCGCGGGCTCTGGGTGGCGAGCACGAGGTGGATCCCGACGGCGCGCGCCTTCTGGGCGAGGCGGATGATCGAGTCCTCGACGTCGGCCGGCGCGACCATCATCAGGTCGGCGAGCTCGTCGATCACGCAGAGGATGTGCGGGAGCTCGTCCTCCTCGTGCTCGGCGCGGTGGCGGTTGAGCTCCGCCAGCGAGCGCGTGCGCGCGACCGACATCACGCCGTAGCGCCACTCCATCTCGCGCACGAGGTTCTGGAGCGCGTTGGCGGCCATCCGCGGGCTCGTGATCACCGGGGTGAGCAGGTGCGGGATCGCCTCGTAGTGGTTGAGCTCGACCTGCTTGGGATCGACGAGCACGAGGCGCACGTCCTGCGGCGTGGCGCGCAGGAGGATCGAGCTCAGCATCGCGTTCACGCAGCCGGACTTGCCGGCGCCGGTCGTGCCGGCCACGAGCAGGTGCGGCATCTTCGTGAGGTCGGCGTGGACCGGCTTGCCGCTCACGTCCTTGCCGAGGAAGACGGTCAGCGGGCTGGCGCCCTCGGGCACCGCGCCGAAGACGTCCCCGAGGGTCACGATCTTGCGCCGGCGGTTGGGCACCTCCACCCCGACGGCCTGCTTGCCGGGGATCGGCGCGAGGATCCGGATGTCGGTGGCGGCGAGCGCGTAGGCGAGGTCGTCCTTGAGGTTGCCGACCTTGTTCATCTTGATCCCGGGCGCGAGCCGCAGCTCGTAGCGGGTGATGTGCGGTCCGGCGACCGTCCCGACGACCTTCGCCTCGACGCCGTGGTGGCCGAGCGCCTCGACGAGCGCCTGCGCGACCCGCTCCTGGTCGGCGAGGTCGGCCTTGCCGCCGCCCGCCTGCTCGGGGGCCGAGCGCTTGAGCACCGACGGGTCGGGCAGCGTGTACGTGCCGTCGCCGCCGGTCGCCGCGGGCTCCGGTGCCCTGCGGGGCTTCCTGCGCGGGCGCGGCGCCTCCTCGGGCTCGGCGGCCGCGGCGGGCTCGGGGGCCGGTGCGGGAGGCTCGGGCGGATCGGTCGGCGCAGGGCGCCCGGCGGGCTCGTCGGGGCCGAAGAGGTCCGGGTAGCGCTCGGCGCCGTCGAGCGTCGGCGGACGCTCGGCCGGGCGCACGACGATCTCCTCGCCGGCCGGCTCGGGCGGGAGCACCGCGGCCGGATCGTCCTCCGGGGCGTCGCGGACGATCAGGGGCGCCGCGGTGCGGCGGATGACCCGCGTCGTGTCGGCGACACCGCTGCCGGTGGCGCGCACGACGCCGGCGATCGACGCGCCGGTGAGCAGCAGCAGGCCGGCGAGGAACAGGAAGACCGCGAGGATGTGGCTGCCGACCGACCCCACGACGCGCGAGGCGCCGCTGTAGAGCGCCTGGCCGGTGGCGCCGCCGCGGTCCTCGAGCAGGCCGGTCGACCAGTCTCCGGCGCGGACCGGCCCGTCGCCGAGCCCGGCGGTGCCGGCGGCGAACGCGAGCACGAGCGCGAGCAGCAGCAGGACGGCGCCGGTGCGCAGCGGGCGCACCGCCGGCAGCACCGGACGCAGGACGAGGACGCCGCCGGCGAGGACGAGGGCGATCGGCACGGCGAACGCCACCTGGCCGAACGTCCAGCGCAGCCCGTCCACGAGCGCGGCGCCGCCCGCTCCGCCGTCCCAGCCGAGATACAGCGGGAAGGCGAGGAACGTGCCGGCCGCGAACAGGGCGAGGCCCAGCAGGTCGTAGTGGCGCTGCTCGAGGACCGGCAGGCGCCGGCTCCACGAGGGCGCCCGCCGGGCCCGGGGGCGCGGCGCGGCGGTCTTGGGCTTGGACGTGGCGGCGGCGGGGCGCCGGGGGCGCGATCGGGATGCGGGCATGGCGAACCGCCGAACCCTTCGACGCGCAGGCGCGCAGCCCTGCCTTCATGTGCCGTTCACCTCAGCGCCTACGATTCGCGGTTCATGAGCGTTTCGCGAGATCCCCGCGTGCTCGTCGTCGAGGACGACGAGGACATCGCCCAGGTGCTGCAGCGCTCGCTGCGCATGGAGGGCTACGAGGTCCGGCTGGCCGGCGACGGCGAGGCGGCCCTCGACGAGGCGGCCGTCTTCCATCCCGACCTCGTCGTGCTCGACCTCGGGCTGCCGAAGCTCGACGGCCTCGAGGTCGCCCGGCGGCTGCGCGCGCACGACGACGTGCCGATCCTCATGCTCACCGCGCGCGACGCGCTCGAGTCGCGGGTCGAGGGCCTGGACTCCGGCGCCGACGACTACCTCGTCAAGCCGTTCGAGCGCCAGGAGCTGCTCGCGCGCCTGCGGGCGCTGCTGCGCCGCCGGCCGCCGCGCGGCTCGGCCTCGCTGACCGTCGGCGACCTCTCGCTCAACCCGGACACGCACGAGGTCGGCCGCGGCGAGCGCGACATCGAGCTGACCCAGCGCGAGTTCGAGCTGCTCGAGTACCTCATGCGCAACGAGCGGATCGTCGTCCCGCGCCAGCGCCTGCTCGAGGAGGTCTGGGGCTACGACCCGTTCGCGACGACGAACACGATCGAGGTCTTCGTCTCGAACCTGCGGCGCAAGCTCGAGTCCGGCGGGGAGCCGCGCCTGCTGCACACGATCCGCGGGGCGGGCTACGTCCTTCGTGCTTGAGCGCCTCTCCATCCGCTGGCGCCTGGCGCTGATCTCCTCGGCGCTGACGTTCCTCATCCTGTGCGGGTTCGCGGTCGTCGTCGGGTCGCTGACCGTCAACAAGGTCCGCTCGAACTTCTCGAACGCCACCGCGAACGCCGCCAGCCAGCTCAGCCAGCGGCTGCGGATCGAGACCCTCCCCCAGTCGCCGAGCCAGTTCCGCATCCGGCCGGACATCGACCTGTACGCCGCCTCCAACGACGCGGAGATCCGGCTCTTCAACACGCAGCGCGTGCTCGTGCGCAGCACGAGAGGCTCCCCGGACTTCGGGCCGCCGAAGCGCGAGGGATCCTCCGAGGTCGGCGGCTACCTCGTCGAGACGCGCCTCGCCGCGGCGCCGATCGGCGACAACCCCGCGACCGCGGTGCGGATCCCGGTGTGGATCGAGTACGCGCGCCCGCTCGACGAGGTGCAGGCGACGGTGCGCGGGGTGCGGCTCTTCCTGACCCTGGGGGTGCTCGGCGGGACGCTGCTCGCGCTCGCGGGCGCACTGGCGCTGGCGCGGCGCTCGCTGCGGCCGATCACCGCGCTGACCGCGACCGCCCAGGACATCGCGCGCACGCGCGACCCGAGCCGCAGCGTGCCCCAGCCGCGCTCGGACGACGAGGTCGCCGACCTCGCGCGGACGTTCGACGAGATGCTCGGCGCGCTCGAGGCCTCGCGGCTGGAGACCGAGGACGCCCTCCAGCGCCAGCGCGACTTCGTCGCCGACGCCTCGCACGAGCTGCGCACCCCGCTCACGAGCGTGCTCGCCAACCTCGAGCTGCTCACCGACGAGCTCGGCGGCGAGGAGCGCGAGGCGGCCGAGGCCGCGCTGCGCAGCTCGCGGCGGATGCGCCGCCTGGTCGCCGACCTGCTGCTGCTCGCGCGCTCGGACGCCGGGCACGAGCAGACGCGCTGCCCGGTGGATCTCGCCTCGGTCGCGCTCGACGCGGTGGCCGAGGCCGGAGCGCTCTCGGACGAGCACGACCTCGGGGTGGACGCGCCGCCGGGCGCAATGGTCCTCGGGGTGCGCGACGACCTGCACCGGCTCGTGCTGAACCTGCTCGAGAACGCGATCCGCCACACCCCCGCGGGGACGGCGATCCGCGCCCGCGTGCGGGTCGAGGAGGGCGAGGTGGTGCTCGTCGTCGAGGACGACGGACCCGGCGTGCCCGAAGAGCTGCGCGAGACGATCTTCGACCGCTTCGTGCGCGCCGGCCGGGACCGCGCCACCGGCAGCACCGGGCTGGGGCTGGCGATCGTGCGCGCCGTGGCCGTGGCGCACGGCGGCACCGTTGCGCTCGAGGACGCCGAGCCCGGGGCCCGCTTCGTCGTGCGCCTGCCGCAGCTGACGGCCACCGACGCGGCGCCGTGCGAGGACCCGGAGACCGAGCCCGCCGCCGCCGGCGCGGGGGCGCGGCGCTCCGTGCTCACGCGCACGCTGGCCGTCCGCCGGGGCGCGCGGCGCGGGGCCGCGAACGGCGACTGAGCGCTCAGGCCTGCTCAGACCTCGACGACGACCGGCAGCACCATCGGCCGGCGCTTGAGGCGCTGGTAGACGAGCGCGGCGAGGTCGTCGTGGAGCATGCCCTGCAGGACGTCGGCCTCGTGGATGCCGTCCTTGGCCGCGCGGGCGATCGTCGACTCGACGGTGCCGCGCAGGTCGTCGAGCAGCTCCTCGGCCTCGTCCGGGAACGGCACGCCGCGGAAGATCACCTCGGGCTCGGCGACCGACGAGCCGTCCTGCTCGTTGACCGTGGCGACGACGACGAAGATGCCGTCCGCGCTCAGCATGCGGCGGTCGCGCAGCGCCACGTCGGCGACGTCCCCGATCTCCACGCCGTCGACGAAGACCATGCCGGCGCGCTCGGGCGCGCCGAAGCGCGCGCCGCGCTCGTCGAGCTCGAGCGGCAGGCCGTTCTGGCCCTTGAAGACGTTCTCCTCGGGGATCCCGACCGCCTCGGCGAGCTTGCCGTGCAGCTCGATCCGCTTGAAGTCGCCGTGGAAGGGCATGACGTAGCGCGGCCGGGTGAGGTTGAGCATGAGCTTCAGCTCCTCCTCGTACCCGTGCCCGGAGGCGTGGATCGGCGCGTCACGCGCGGTGAGCACCCGGCAGCCGATGTGGTAGAGCCGGTCGATCGTCTCGGCGACGGCGCGCTCGTTGCCGGGCACCGGCGTGGCCGAGAAGACGACCGTGTCGCCGCTGTGCAGCTCGACCTGCGGGTGGTCGTGGAAGGCCATCCGGCGCAGCGCGCTGAGCGGCTCGCCCTGGGAGCCGGTGCAGATGACGACGACCTTCTCGTCCGGGAACTGCTCGATCTCGCGCGGCTGGAGCAGCATCCCGTCCGGCACGTCGATGTGGCCGAGCGAGCGCCCGATGTTGACGTTCTTGCGCATCGAGCGGCCGACGAGCGCGACCTTGCGCCCGAGCTTGTCGGCGGCGTGGACCACCTGCTGCACGCGGTGGATGTTCGAGGCGAAGCACGTGACGATGATCCGCCCGCGCGCGTTGAGGAACGCCTGCTCGAGGTGCGGCCCGATGCCGGACTCGCTCGGGGAGAACCCGGGCCGGTCGGCGTTCGTCGAATCCCCGCAGAGCAGCAGCAGGCCGTCGGCGCCGAGCTTCGCCAGGCGCGCGACGTCGGCGGGGCGCCCGTCCACGGGGGTCTGGTCGAACTTGTAGTCACCGGTGATGAAGACGGTGCCCCGGTCGGTGGTGACCGCGACGCCGGTCGAGTCCGGGATCGAGTGGGTCATGTGGATCAGCTCGACGTCGAACGGGCCGAGCTCGAGGACCTCGCCGGGCTTGACGTCCTCGATCTCGACGTCCTTGATCCGGTGCTCGTCGAGCTTCGAGCGGGCCATCGCCATCGGCAGCGGCGCACCGAACACGGGCGGGAGCTCGCCGTCCGCGCGCAGCTCGCGCAGGATCCACGGGAGCGCGCCGAGGTGGTCCTCGTGGCCGTGGGTGATGACGATCCCCTCGATGTCGTCCACGCGGCCGCGCAGGTAGGAGAAGTCCGGCAGCACCAGGTCGATGCCCACCATCTCGGCGGCGGGGAAGCGCAGGCCGGCGTCGACGACGAGCAGGTGGCCCTCGTACTCGAGGACCGTCATGTTCTTGCCGATCTCGCCCAGGCCGCCGAGCGGCAGGACGCGGAGGGTCCCGGCCGCCATCACGCGCCCGCCGGCTCGAGCAGCCCGCGGGCCTCGAGCATCGCGCGGATCGTCGCCGTCTCGGCGGCGTCGGCCTCCACGAGTGGCAGCCGCGGGATGCCCACGCGGTGGCCGAGCAGGTTCAGCGCCGCCTTCGTGGTCATCGACGCCGGGCCGACGCCGAGCGCGGTGTAGACGTCCTGGAGGCCCGCGTCGATCGCCGCGCGCTCGGCGGGCTCGTCCACCATCCGGCGCATCTCGGGCCCGACGATGTGGCTGGCGACGAGGATCCCGCCGGCGCCGCCGAGGTCGAGCGTCCGGGCGAGGACGTCGTCGTTGCCGGCGTAGAGGTCGAGGCCGTCGACGAGCGCGAGGTTCTCGTTGTTGGCCTGCTTGACCGCGCTGACGTGGTCGAGCTGGGCCAGTTCGGCGAGCAGGTCGTTCGGCATGTCCGATCCGGTGCGCTGGGGGATGTTGTAGAGGATGATCGGCCGGTCGGCGGCGGCGGCGACCTCGCGGAAGTGCGCGATGACGCCACGGCGGTTCGGCCGGTTGTAGTACGGGTTGACCGACAGCAGCGCATCGGCGCCCAGCTCGCAGGCGCGCGAGGTGAAGTGCACGGCGTGGCGCGTGTCGTTCGAGCCGACGCCGGCGACGATCGAGCAGCCCTCCGGGCGCTCGCGCACGGCGAGCTCGATCAGCCCGAGGTGCTCGTCGTCGTTGAGGGTCGGCGCCTCGCCGGTCGTCCCGCAGACGACGAATCCGTCCGAGCCGTGGGCGGCGAGGTGGGCCATCAGCGCCACGAACGCCTCCTCGTCCACGGCACCGGCCGCGTCGAAGGGCGTGATGATGGCGGTGAGGATCGCGCCGAGGTCAGCCACGCGGCCAGCGTATCCCACGCTCGCGTCCGGGCACCGGCTCACACTGCCCCGGTGGCCGAGCGCCCCGAGCCCGACCCGCCCGCCGATCCCTCCGCGCGCACGCTGCGCGCGGAGGTCGTCGCCGTTCGCTGGCAGGCACCGGAGGGCGGCTTCGCGGTCGTCGGCGCGCTCACCGACGCCGGCGAGGAGGTCACCCTCACCGGAACGCTCGACCACGTGCACGAGGGCGAGGTCCTCGAGGCCGACGGCGCCTGGCGCCGGCATGCCAAGCACGGCTGGCGCTTCGAGGTCGCCGGGGCGCGGTCGCTGGGCCCGGTCAGCGACGCGGCGCTGCTGAACCTCCTCGCCGGCGTGCGCCACGTGGGCCCCTCGGGCGCGGCGTGGCTGCTCGAGCGCCACGGCACCGGCGTCCTGGAGGCCGTCGACGCCGACCCGCGCGCGCGGCTGCGCGAGGTTCCGGGGATCGGCCCGTCGCGGATCGGGCCGGCGGTGCGCTCGTGGGAGAAGCTGCGCGGGCGCCGGGCCCTGCGCCTGTTCCTCGCCGAGCACGGCGTCCCCGCACCCGCCGCCGCGCGGCTCGAGCGCGCGTTCGGCCCGGAGGCGATCGGGCTGCTGCGCGAGCACCCCTTCCGCGCCACCGAGGTCGACGGGATCGGCTTCGCGACCGCCGATGCGCTCGCGCAGGCCCTGGGGACCGACCCGGCCGCCCCCGAGCGGCTCGAGGCGGGGATCCTGCACGCGCTCGAGGAGGCCGGGCAGGACGGCAACTGCCTGCTGCCCCGCGACGAGCTCGAGCGGCGCGCGGCCGCGCTCCTCGGCGCCCCGGTGGGCGCGGAGATCGAGACGCTCACCGCGCGCGGGCGCCTCGTCGCCGACGGCGACCTGCTCGCCGATCCGGCGATGGATGCGCTCGAGCGGCGGCTGGCCCGCAGCGCGCGGGAGCTGGCGGGCGGCGAGCCGGTGCTGCGCCTCGAGCACGCCGAGCGGCCGGCCGGCGGCGCCTTCGTCCCGACCGCCGAGCAGTGGGCGGTCGTCGACGCGGTCCGCCGCGGGCGCCTGGCGATCCTCACCGGCGGGCCGGGCACCGGCAAGACGGCGACGATGCGCGCGCTCGTCGACCTGCTGAAGGCCGAGCGCCGCTCGGTGCGGCTCTGCGCGCCGACCGGGAAGGCGGCCCGGCGCCTGAGCGAGTCGACCGGCGCGCCCGCGACGACGATCCACCGGCTGCTCGGCTGGCTGCCCGAGGAGGGCGCGTTCGAGCACGGGCCCGACGATCCGATCCCCGCGACCGACGTGCTCGTCGTCGACGAGGCCTCGATGCTCTCGGCCCCGCTCGCCGACGCGCTGCTCGGGGCGATCGGGCCGCGCACCCACGTGCTGCTCGTCGGCGACGTGGACCAGCTCGCCCCGGTCGGGCCGGGCCGGGTGCTCGAGGACCTGATCGACTCGGGTGCGGTGCCCACCGTGCGGCTGACCGAGGTCTTCCGCCAGGCCGCGCGCTCGCTGATCGTGCGCGCCGCGCACGCGATCGACGCGGGCTCGCCGCCGCCGACCGAGGTGGATCCCGCCGACCCGGAGGCGATCCGCGACTTCTTCGTCATCACCCGCGGCGAGGCGCAGGCGATGTTCGACGAGATCGTCGGCCTCGCCACCGAGCGCCTCCCGCGCCACTACGACCTCGAGCCGCCCGCCGACGTGCTCGTGCTCGCCCCGATGCACAAGGGCCCGCTCGGCGTCGACGCGCTGAACGCGGCGCTGCGCGCGAGGCTCAACCCGGACGGCGCGGCGATCCCCGGGACGCCGTTTCGCGTCGGGGACCGCGTGATCCAGACGCGCAACGACCACGAGCGCGACCTCATGAACGGGGAGCTCGGCGTCCTGGTCCACCACGACCGCGAGCGCGACCGCGTGAGCTTCGCCGGCGACGACGGGCGGCGCCTGGGCCTGGGCACCGACGAGCTGGGGACGCTGCGGCTCGCCTACGCGATCTCGGTGCACAAGGCGCAGGGCTCGCAGGCGCCGGCGGTGATCGTGCCGGTCTTCCGCGGGCACCACGTGATGCTCACCCGCAACCTGCTCTACACCGCCGTCACCCGCGCCGAGCGGGTCTGCGTGCTCGTCACCCAGCCGGGCGCCCTGGAGACGGCGCTGCGCGCGAAGGAGACGCGCGCCCGCTGCACCCGCCTGGCCCGCCTCGTGCGCGAGGGCTGAGGCCCGCGCGCCGGATCGCCACGGTTCCTCGGGGAGGATCCGCCACGCCGTCCGGCGCGGGCTCAGAGCTCGCGGCGGTAGCGGACCGACGGGGCGTGCCAGCCCTCTCCCTCGTTCCCCGGGCCCGCGGGGTCCTCCGCCCAGCCGTGGCGCGCGTAGAACGCCCGGCCGTGCTCGTTGGCCGCGAAGACCCAGAGCGTCGCCTCGGTGAAGCCGAGCGCGCGCAGGCGCTCGAGCGCCCGGGCGTGCAGCGCCGACCCGAGCCCGGCACCCTGGGCCGGCGGGTCGACGTAGAGGCTGTCGAGCACGCCGGTGGCGGGGCCGGCGTCCGGATCGCGGCTGGACCCGACGCGCAGGTAGCCGGCGATCCGGCCCGCCACCTCGGCCACCCACGTCTCGAACGCGGGATCGGTGAGGAACGCCTCCCACCGGGGGCGCTGCGTCTCCAGGTCGCGCTCGGCGAGCACGCGCGGGTCGAGGACGTCCTCGTAGGCGTGCCACCAGGCGCGCACCGAGACCCCGGCGATCGCCTCGGCGTCGGCGCCCACGGCGCGCCGCAGCGCCACGGCGCCGCTCACAGCAGGTGCTCGAGCCCGATCACGGGGGACTCGGTGAGCGTGCCCACCCGGCGCACCGCGAGCAGGACCCCCGGCATGAACGACTCGCGCCCGAGCGAGTCGTGGCGGATCGTCAGGGTCTCCTCGAGCCCGCCGAAGATGACCTCCTGATGGGCGACGAGCCCGGGCAGGCGCACCGAGTGGATCGGCACCTCGCGCCCGCCGCTCGCCTCCCCCATGAGGCTCGCCGTGCGGGCCGCGGTGCCGCTCGGCGCGTCGAGCTTGCGATCGTGGTGCAGCTCGATGATCTCGGCCTTCTCGAAGTGCCGCGCGGCCTCGGCGGCGAAGCGCATCATGAGGACGGCGCCGATCGCGAAGTTCGGGGCGATGAAGACGTTCGCCTCACGGCGCCCGCGCAGCGGCTCGACGTCGAAGCCGGTCGTTCCGATCACGACGTGCACGCCGGCGTCGAGGCAGGCGAGCGCGTTCTCGAGCGCGGTGTCCGGGCGGGTGAAGTCGACGACGACGTCCGCGTCCGCGAGCACGTCGGCGAGCGGCGTGCCGAGCTCGGGGTCCGCGCGCCCGCTGAGGACGAGGTCCGGCGCGCGCTCGACCGCGCCGCAGACCGTGGCGCCCATGCGCCCGGCGGCGCCCGCGACGGCGACGCGGATCGGCGCGGGCGTCATGCCGCCTCCGCGAGGGCCGGGAGCACGGGCTCGATCGCCGAGCGGAAGGCGTCCTCGTCCGGGCCGATCGCCGCCGCGCTGAGGCGCTCCGGCGCGAACAGCTCGCGAGCGAGGGCGAGCACGTCGTCGGCGCTGACCGCCTCGACCCGCTCGAGCAGCTCGTCGACCCCGCGCACGGGAAGCCCGGCGAGCACCGCGCCGCCGATGCGGCTCATGCGCGCCGAGGTGGACTCGAGCCCGAGGACGAGCCGGCCCTCGGCGTTGTCCTTGGCGAGCTGGAGCTCCTCGGCGCTGATCCCGTCCTCGAGCAGCCGCGCCAGCTCGGTGCCGACGAGCCCGACCGCCACCGACAGGTTCTCCGGGCGGGTGCCGAGATAGACGCCGACGTGGCCGGTGCCCGCGAACTGGCTGTGGAAGCTCAGCACCTGGTAGGCGAGCCCGCGCTTCTCGCGGATCTCGCGGAAGAGCCGTGAGGACGTCGTGCCGCCGAGGACGACGTCGAGCACGCGCAGGGCGTAGCGGCGCTCGTCGTCGCGGGCCAGGCCGAGCCCGCCGAGCGTGACGTGCACCTGCTCGGTCGGTCGGGCGAGGAAGCGCCGCACGCCGCCGCCGGCCGCCGACGGCGGGGCGGGCGGCGCGGGGGCGCGCCGCCCTTCCGCCCCGCGCGCCTCGGCGGCGCGCACGAGCTCGACGAGCCGGTCGTGGTCGACCGAGCCCGCCGCCGCGACGACGACGTCGCCCGGCACGTAGCGTGCGGCGTGGAAGGCCCGCAGCGCCTCGGCGCGCGCACCGGAGACCGTGTCGCGCGTGCCGATCACCGGGCGCCCGAGCGGGTGATCGCCGAAGACCGCCTCGCCGAGCAGGTCGAAGACGAGGTCCTGCGGGTCGTCCTCGTACATCGCGATCTCCTCGAGGACGATCTCGCGCTCGTTGGCGAGGTCGTCCTCGTCGATCCGCGGGCGCCAGACCATGTCGGCCATGACGTCGAAGGCGCGCTCGAGGTGCACGTCGAGGACGCGCGAGTAGACCGAGGTCGACTCCTTGCCGGTGCCGGCGTTCAGCTCGGCGCCCATGGCGTCGAAGATCCGGTCGATCTCGTCACCGGCGTAGGAGGCGGTCCCGCGGAACAGCATGTGCTCCAGCAGGTGCGACCAGCCGCCGACGGGCCCGTCCTCGGTGGACGAGCCCGTGGCGACCAGAAGGCCGAGCGCGGCGGATCGTGCGGAGGGCATCGCCTCCGTCACGACCCGCACGCCCGAGTCGAGCGTGGTGAGGCGGTGCTGGGCCTCAGCCACGATCCGGGTCGCTGTTGCCCCGGCGGTGGCGCGGGCGGCCGGAGCCGCGCTCGCCGCGGCTGCCGCCGTTGCGCTCCCCGCGATCGCGGCGCGGGCCGCGGTCGCCGCCGCGGTCCCCGCCGGCCACGACGGCGGCGAGCTCCTCGTTGGACTTGCCGGCGATCGAGGGATCGTCGGACAGGCGCAGGCCGATGCGGCCGCGCTCGCGGTCCACCTCGACGACCTTGACCTGGACCTCGTCCCCCCGGTTGAGCACCTCCTCGACGCTCTCCACCCGGCGGCCGGGCGCGACGTTCGAGATGTGCAGCAGGCCGTCGGTGCCCTTCGTGAGCTCGACGAAGGCGCCGAAGGTCGTCGTCTTGACGATCTTGCCGGTGAACTCGTCGCCGACCTCGACCTCCTTCATCATCGTGCGGATCCGCTCGCCGAGCGCCTCGCCCTGCTCCCCGTTCGAGGAGTAGATGAGGACCTGGCCCTCGTCGTTGACGTCGATCTGCGACTCGAACTCGTCCGAGAGGCCGCGGATCGTCTCGCCGCCCTTGCCGATCAGCAGGCCGATCTGCGAGGGGTCGATCTGGATCTGGATGATGCGCGGCGCGAACGGCGAGAGCTCGGCCGACGGCGCGTCGATGACCTGCTCCATCTGGCCGAGGATGTCCAGCCGGGCCTCACGGGCCTGGGACAGGGCGTCGCGCAGGATGTCGAAGGTCAGGCCGCCGATCTTGATGTCCATCTGGATCGCGGTGATGCCGGCCTTCGTGCCGGCGACCTTGAAGTCCATGTCGCCGAGGTGGTCCTCGACGCCGGCGATGTCGGTGAGCACGACGTAGTCGTCGCCCTCCTTGATGAGGCCCATGGCGATGCCGGCGACCGGCGCCTTGATCGGCACGCCGGCCTGCATCAGCGAGAGCGACGAGCCGCAGACCGAGGCCATCGACGACGAGCCGTTGGACTCGAGGATGTCCGAGACCACGCGGATCGTGTACGGGAACTCCTCGGTGCTCGGCACGACCGGCACGAGGGCGCGCTCGGCGAGCGCACCGTGGCCGATGTCACGGCGCTTGGGACCGCGCATGAAGCCCGCCTCCCCGACCGAGAAGGGCGGGAAGTTGTAGTGGTGCCAGTAGTAGCGGTTCTTCTCGAGCCCGAGCGTGTCGAGCCGCATCTCCTCCTTCAGCGTGCCGAGCGAGGCGACCGACAGCGCCTGCGTCTGGCCGCGGGTGAAGAGCGCCGAGCCGTGCGTGCGCGGGGCGACGCCGACCTCGATCGAGATCTTGCGGATCTCCTGCGTGCCGCGGCCGTCCGGGCGCTTCTTCTGGACGGCGATGCGGTTGCGGATCGTGGACTTCTCGAGCTTGTCGAAGGCCATCTGGGCCTTCGCGCGGTACTCGCCGAACGTGGGCGCGTCGGGGTCGCCGGAGTACTGCTCCAGGACCGCCGCCTCGACGGCCTTCGTCGCGTCCTGGCGCTCGAGCTTGTCCTCGACCTGCGTGGCGGCGTCGAGCGCGGCGCCGTGCGAGGCGACGATCTCGGCGAGCAGGCCCTCGTCGACCTGGGGCGCCTCGACGTGGATCTTCTCCTTGGCGACCTTGTCGGCCAGCTCGCGCTGGAGGGCGCAGAGCTTCTTGATCTCGCCGTGGGCGATGTCGAGCGCGTCGAGGATCTCCGCCTCGGAGACCTCGCTGGCGCCGGCCTCGACCATGAGGATCGCGTCATCGGTGCCGGCGACGACGAGGTCGAGCTGCGACTCGTTCTCGGCGCCGCCGAGCAGCGTGCCCTCGGGCGGGTTGACGACGAAGTTGCCGTCGATCTTGCCGATGCGCACGGCCCCCACGGGCGTGGGCAGCGGGACCGGCGAGATCATCAGCGCGGCGGACGCGCCGTTCATCGCGAGGATGTCGTACGGGTGCTCGTGATCGACGCTCAGCGGCATCGCGACGAGCTGCGTCTCGTAGTGCCAGCCCTTGGGGAAGAGCGGGCGGATCGGGCGGTCGATCATGCGGGCGGTGAGGGTGCCCTTCTCGCCCGCGCGGCCCTCGCGCTTGAAGAACGAGCCGGGGATCTTGCCCGCGGCGTACATCCGCTCCTCGACGTCGACGGTGAGCGGCAGGAAGTCCACGTCGCGCAGGTTGCCGACGGTGGCGGTGCAGAGGACCATCGTGTCGCCCTGGCGGACGACGACCGCGCCGCCGGCCTGCTTGGCCATCTTGCCGGTCTCGAACGAGATCTCGGTTCCGGCGATCTCCACCGACACGGTGGTGACGTCAGTGCTCATGAAGTTGTGACCTTCTTCCCGGGCCGCCTTCGGATCCTGCGGCCCGTCATTGCGTTGCATCTCTCGGTATCCGAACCCGATCATCCTAGCTGAGCGAGGAAAGCCGCTCGGCGTCCGGAACCCCCTGGTGCAGCGCGTCGCCGAGGACGTACGCGGGGGTCGTCGCCGCACCGGCCCGCAGCGCGCCGCGCACGTCGCGGGTGACGCGCTCGGCGAGCGCCGGATCGCGGCGGTCGGCCTCGAAGCGCGCGACGTCGAGGCCGAGCCGTTCGCAGCGCTCCCAGAGGTGCGGGTCGTCGAGGCGGCCCTGGTCGGCGAAGAGCGCGTCGTGGAAGGCCCAGAAGGCGTCCTGGCGGGCCGCCGCCTCGGCGGCGATCGCGGCCGGCACGGCCCGGCGGTGGCGGGTGGCGAGCGCCAGGTGGCGGAAGCACGTGCGCACCGGCGCGGCGCGCAGGCGCTCGGCGGCCAGCGCGCAGCGCGGGCAGGTGAAGTCCGCGTAGAGGATCACGAGCGGCGCGCCGGCGGCGCCGCGCACGTGATCGTCCGGGCCGGGCGGAGGGACGGGGGCGCTGGTCAGGCCGGTCATCGCCGTTCAGGCCCGGCCCGTATCCCGGACGGCATGCACGTCCACACCCTGCATCGCGAGCAGATCCTCGACGGGACGCCGGACGAGGTCTTCCCGTTCTTCGCCGACGCCCTGAATCTCGAGGCGCTGACGCCGCCGCTCCTGCGCTTCCGGGTGATCACGCCGGGGCCGATCACGATGCAGGTCGGCACGCTGATCCAGTACCGGCTGCGCCTGCACGGGGTGCCGGTCGGCTGGAAGACGCTGATCCAGGACTGGACGCCGGGCGTGCGGTTCGTCGACACGCAGCTCTCGGGCCCGTACCGCCTCTGGCACCACACGCACACCTTCGAGCCGCTGCCCGGCGGGCGCACGCGGATGACCGACGTCGTGCGCTACGCGATCGGCTTCGGGCCGCTGGGCGAGCTGGCCCACCGGGCGCTCGTGCGCCGCGACGTCGAGGCGATCTTCGACTTCCGCGCCGAGGCGATCGGCCCGCTGCTCGAGGCGTTCCGGGGCGAGCGCGGCGCTCAGGCGCTCGCGGCGGCCTGAAGACCGTCGAAGACGAGGTTCACGCCGGGCAGGACGCCGGGGTGCTCGCCCTCCCAGGACCAGGCCACGACGCCGTCCTTCAGCACGACGAGCGCGCGGGTGGCCATCCCGCCGGGCGCGAAGAACGCCCCGAACGCCCGCGAGGCCTCGCCCTTGGGCTCGAAGTCCGAGAGCTGCGGGATCGTGACGCCGAGCTTCTCGCGGAACGCCGTCTGGCTGTACGGGGCGTCGCACGAGACGCCGTAGATCTCCGCGCCGTCCGCGGTGATCTCGCCCAGGGCCTCCTCGTAGACCTGGAGCTGATCGGTGCAGACGGGGCTGAACGCGAACGGATAGAAGACCAGGACGACCGTCCGGCCGGCCAGGTCGGCGCGCGTGAACGCCTCGCCGTCCTCGCGCTGCAGCGAGAACTCGGGCGCCGGCGCCCCCGGCGCGAGGACCGCCATCGCTACTTGCGCAGGCCGAGGTCGCGGACCAGGGCGCGGTAGCCCTCGAGGTCCGAGCGCTGCAGGTAGTTCAGCAGCCGGCGGCGGCGGCCGACGAGCATCAGCAGCCCGCGGCGGGACGCGTGGTCCTTCTTGTGCGAGCGCAGGTGCTCGGTGAGGTCGTTGATGCGCTGGGTGAGCAGCGCGATCTGGACACGGGTGTTGCCCGTGTCCTGCTCGTTCTCGCCGAACTGCGCGACGATCTCGCGGGTCTTCTCGATGCTGAGGGTGCTCATGATCGGCGGTCGAGGGTAGCAGCGCGCGGGGGCTCAGCCGCCGCCGGCGACGGTGCGGGCCTCGTCGCAGTCGCGCGCCATCTGCTCGAGCAGCGCCTCGACGCTGTCGAAGCGCCGCTCGCCGCGCAGGCGCTTGCGGAACTCGATCCGGATCTCCTGCCCGTAGAGGTCGCCCTCGAAGTCGAGCAGGTGGGCCTCGATCAGCTCGCCGAGCCCGGATTCGAACATCGGCCGCACGCCGATGCTCGTCGCCGCGACGTGCCAGGCGCCGTCGGCGGTCCGCACGCGGCAGGCGTAGACCCCGTGCCCCGGGGTCACGTAGCCCTCGCGCGGGACGAGGTTCGCGGTCGGATAGCCGAGCGTGCGCCCGCGCCGGTCCCCGGGGACGACCTCGCCGTCGATGACGAAGAGGTCGCCGAGCAGCGTGTCCGCGTACTCGACCGCACCGCCGAGGACGAGCCCGCGGATGTGGCTCGAGGAGACGATCTCGCCGTCGATCTCCAGCAGCGGCACGACCGTCGTCTCGAACCGCGGGTCGGCCGCGAGCAACGCGGTGTCGCCCTGGGCGCGCGCCCCGAAGCGGAAGTTCTCCCCCACGCGCACGTGCGTCGCGCCCAGCCGCCCGACGAGCACCTCGTCGAGGAAGGCCATCGGCGACTGGGACGAGAACGAGTGGTCGAACGGGATCACCACGAGCTCGCGGACGCCGAGCGCCGTGACGAGCTCGTGCTTGCGCTCGAGCGTCGTCAG
>JALOLQ010000124.1 GCA_025455895.1 Solirubrobacteraceae bacterium | reverse complement strand
GGCGCCCCTTGCCGTGGCCCTCGCGGACGGTGCCGTTGCGCCGGCCCATCTCGCGGACCTCCTGCTCGGGCTTCCAGGAGATGCCCTTCCAGGCCAGCCCCGCGGTCTCGACCAGCGGGCCGAGCGAGGTCATCTTGTCGTAGATCGCCGTGAAGTCGCGCTCGACGACGGCGAGCTTCGGCATCGTCTTGCCCGGGATCGCCTCGCACTCGCCGGCCTTCCAGTCGAGCACGACGCCGCCGGGCTGCGCGAGCTCCTCCGGCGTGTCGTGGAGCATCGGGCCGGCGACGAGGTCCTTGCGCACGCCGAGGTGCTTGGCCGCGTGGACCTGGAAGCGCTCGGCGATCATGCTGAACGCGTCCCAGTCGCTGCGCGACTCCCACGGCGGCGGGACGGCCTGGTCGAACGCGTGGACGAACGGGTGCAGGTCGGTGCTCGAGATGTCGTGCTTCTCGTACCAGGTCGCCGCCGGGAGGACGATGTCCGAGTAGAGCGCCGACCCGTTCATGCGGAAGTCGATCGTGGTGAAGAGGTCGAGCTTGCCCTGCGGGGCCTCCTCGCGCCACTCCACCTCGCTCGGCCGCTGCTCGGGGCCGGACTCCTCGGCGCGCACCGAGTGGCGCTCGACGCCCAGCAGGTGCTTGAGGAAGTACTCGTGGCCCTTGGAGGACGAGCCGAGCAGGTTCGCCCGCCACAGCGTCAGCACGCGCGGGAAGTTCGCCGGGTCGTCCGGATCCTCGGCGGCGAAGCGGATGCGCCCGGCCTTCAGCTCGTCCACGACGTACTGGGCGGGCTCCTGGCCGGCGGCCTCGGCCTCGTCGCACACGTCGAGCGGGTTGCGGTTCAGCGTCGGGTAGCTCGGCAGCCAGCCCATCCGCGCGGACTGCACGACGGTGTCGGCGAAGTGCTTGCCCTTGAGCTTGCCGTTGCCCAGCGGGCTGCGCAGCTCGTCCACGCCGTAGCGCTCGTAGCGCCACTGGTCGGTGGCCAGGTACCAGAACGAGGTGGTCGCCTGCTGGCGCGGCGGGCGCGTCCAGTCGGTGGCGAACGCCGCGGCGCCGAAGCCGGTGATCGGGCGGACCTTCTCCTGGCCGACGTAGTGCGCCCAGCCGCCGCCGTTGACCCCCTGGCAGCCGCAGAGCAGCAGCATCGAGATCATGCCGCGGTAGATCTGGTCGCCGTGGTACCAGTGGTTCGTCCCGGCGCCCATCATGATCATCGAGCGCCCCTCGGTGATCTCGGCGTTGCGCGAGAACTCGCGGGCGATCTTCGTGACCAGGGCGGCGTCGACGCCGGTGTGCTCCTGCTGCCAGGCGGGCGTGCCGGGCTCGGGGTCCTCGTAGTTCGCCGGCCACTCGCCGGGCAGGCCGTCGCGGGCGACGCCCATCTGCGCGCAGAGCAGGTCGAAGACGGTCGTGACGAGCTTGCCGCCGACGCGCTTGGCGGGCACGCCGCGGCGCATGATCCCGCCGCCCTCGGTCTCGCCGATGTCGAAGCGCGGCAGGTCGATCTCGACCAGCTCGTCGTGCGCGCCGAGCAGCGAGAGCCGCGGCGTCACGCCGTCGAGCTGGAGGTTCCAGTGGCCCTTGCCCTCCTCGCCCCAGCGGTGGCCGATCGAGCCGTTCGGGACCACCGGCTCGCCGGTCGCCTCGTCGAGCAGGACGGTCTTCCACTCGGCGTTCTCGGAGCTGTCGCCGAGCTCGCTGGCGCGCAGGAAGCGGTCGGCGGCGTAGGCGCCGTCGTGCTCGCGCAGCGTGACGAGGAACGGCAGGTCGGTGTGCTTCTTGGCGTAGCCGTCGAAGTACGGCGTCTGCTTGTCGACGTAGTGCTCCTTGAGGATCACGTGCGCCATGCCGAGCGCGAGCGCGGCGTCGGTGCCGGGCTCGGCGTTGAGCCAGTCGTCGGCGAACTTCGTGTGGCCGGCGTAGTCGGGCGAGACGACGACGACCTTCTGGCCGCGGTAGCGCGCCTCGGTCATGAAGTGCGCGTCCGGGGTGCGGGTCTGCGGGATGTTCGAGCCCCAGAGGATCACGTAGCCGGCGTTCCACCAGTCGGCGGACTCGGGGACGTCGGTCTGGTCGCCCCAGATCTGCGGCGAGGCGGGCGGCAGGTCGGCGTACCAGTCGTAGAACGACAGGCAGACGCCGCCGATGAGGCTCAGGAAGCGCGTCCCGGCCGCGTAGGAGACCGAGGACATCGCGGGGATCGGCGAGAAGCCGACGTTGCGGTCCGGGCCGTAGGTCTTGGCGGTGTAGACGTGGGCGGCGGCGATGATGTCGCTGACCTCGTCCCACGAGGAGCGGGCGAACCCGCCGCGGCCGCGCTGGGACTTGTAGGCGCGCGCCTTGACGGGGTCCTCGACGATCGCGCCCCAGGCCTCGACCGGGTCCCCGGTGCGCTCGAGCTCCTCGCGGTACTGCTTGAGCAGCGCGCCGCGCACGTACGGGTGGCGCACCCGGATCGGCGAGTAGATGTACCAGGAGAACGAGGCGCCGCGGGGGCATCCGCGCGGCTCGTACTCGGGCATGTCCGGCCCGTTGGAGGGGTAGTCGGTCTGCTGGGTCTCCCAGGTGACCAGCCCGTCCTTGACGTACACCTTCCACGAGCACGAGCCGGTGCAGTTGACGCCGTGCGTCGTGCGGATGACGCGGTCATGGCGCCAGCGGTCGCGGTAGAGCTCCTCCCACTCGCGCGAGTGGCGCGACTCGGTGCGCCACGGGACGATCGCGGCGGCTCCGTCGGCGGGAGCATCGGCAGGGCGGAAATGGCGGGGAGCGCTGAGGACCTCGGCGCCGGCCTTCTCATCTGGGGTCACGGCTCCCGAGGATAGTTTTCACACGAAGTTTGTGAGTAAGTGGTATCCCGCGAAACGACTGCGGGAAACTACGGCTCCGAGCGCCCGCGCGACCGGAACCGGACGGGAACCCGCCACCCTCGTCGCGCGAGCGTCGCTCGCGGCTTCCGTAGTCCGCCCCGGTCCGCGGCCGCAGCCGCGGGCGTACGGTGGATCCATGGCCGTCACCGGCACCCGTCCCGCGGGGCCGGCCGCGTCCCGCCGGGAGGCGCTCGCCTTCCGCCTGGCGTGCGGCGCGATCGCCCTGCACCTCGTCGACGACGCGTTCCTGCACCCCGAGCCGGGCACCGCCGCCGGTGATCACCTCGTCGCCGGGCTCGTGCCGGCGCTCCTGCTCGGGCTCCTCGCCTGGGGCGTCCCGCGCCTGCGCCGCGCCGGCGCACGCGGCGCCGTGGCCCTGGCGCTCGGGCTCAGCGCGGTCGCCGCGGGGACCGCGGTGCCGCTCGCCCATGCGCTGGACGCGGGGCCGGCCGGTGACGACCTCACCGGCCTGCTGGGCCTGCTCGCCGGTCTCGCCCTCGCCGCGCTCGGCGCCGGCCTGCTGTGGCGCTCGCGCCGCCGGGACCGGCCGCTCTGGCGCCGCTACGGACGGCGCGCGCTGCTGGGCCTCGCCGCCGTGGTCGTCGCCTGGCAGATCGTCGTGCCGGTGCCGTTCGCCTTCATCGCCACCCACAAGCCGCGCAGCGAGCCGCCGCCGGCGCGGCTCGGCGCTCCCCACCGCGACGTCACGCTCACGACCGCCGACGGGCTGCGGCTGCGCGGGTGGTACGTCCCCGCGCGCAACCGCGCGGCGGTCCTCGTCCTCCCCGGGCGCGACGAGCCGCAGCCACACGCGCGGCTGCTCGTCCGGCGCGGCTACGGCGTGCTGCTCGTCGACCGCCGCGGCGAGGGCGAGAGCGAGGGGGACGTCAACCGCCTCGGCTGGGGCGGCGTGCCGGACGTCGAGGCCGCCGTCGCCGGGCTGCGCGCGCGGCCGGAGGTGGATCCCGCGAAGGTCGGCGGGCTCGGGCTGTCGGTCGGCGGGGAGCTGCTGCTCGAGGCCGCCGCGCGCGACGCCGGGCTGCGCGCCGTCGTCTCCGAGGGCGCCGGCCTCCGCTCGGTCCGCGAGATCTCCGCGATGCCCGGCGCGGGCCGCTGGGCGAGCCTGCCGCAGTGGGCGGCGATCACCGCGGCGACCTCCGTGTTCGCCGGCGGCGGGCCGCCCCCGGCGCTCCAGGACCTGACCGGCCGGATCAGCCCGCGCGCGCTGCTGCTGATCTGGGCCCGGGACGGCAACGCCGAGGAGCTGAACGTCCCGTACGTCGAGGCCGCCGGCCCGCCGAAGGGGATCTGGCGGCTGGAGGAGGGCGGGCACACCGGCGCGCTGCGGACCGCGCCCGCCGAGTACGAGCGGCGGGTCGGCGCGTTCTTCGCAGCCGCCCTGAAGCCGCGGCCGGCCGACACGCGGTAGGTGGCAGAATCGCCCCGTCCCCCACCCGCGAGGAGCCCGCATGACCAGCGTCACCGGCGTCGACTTCGTCGGCCTGCCGATCACCGACCTCGAGCGGACGGTCGCCTTCTACCGCGACACGCTCGGTCTCGCGTGCTCGGTGCACATGCCCGAGCGCGGCTTCGCCGAGTTCGAGACGGGGAACCTCACGCTCAACGCCTACGACCCCGACCGCATGGGCCTCGAGCGCCATCCGAACCGCAACCCGATCGCCCTGCACGTGGACGACGTGGCGGTCGCCCGAGCGGAGCTGGAGGCCCGCGGCGTCGCCTTCGCCGCCGACACCTTCGACACCGGCGTCTGCCACATGGCGTTCTTCGCCGACCCGGACGGCAACGCGCTGATGCTCCACCACCGCTACGCCCCGCGGACCCCGGCGCCGTGAGGCGCGCCGCGCTGACCCTGGCCGCGCTCGCCGCCGGCGCGCTCGCTCCGCCGGCCGCCGCGGCCACGCCCGCCTCGCGCCTGATCGTGCCCGGCGTCGCGGTCGGCCGCGGCGACCTCGGCGACACGCGCGCGGCGATCCGCGCCGCCTATGGCCGGCCGACGTCGGTCGCGACTCGCCGCCGCGAGATCGTCTGGCGCTGGCCGCGGCGCGGCCTCGAGGTCGCGTTCGCGCGCACCGGCGCGCGGGCGGGGCGCGCGCTCGCCATCAGCGCGTCCTCGCCGGCCTGGGCGACGGCCGCCGGCCTCGCGCCGGGGCGCTCGCTCAAGGCCGCCGTCGTGCGCGAATACCCGCGCGCGAGCTGCGACGACGAGGCGGGACTCTGCGTGCTCGCCGGGCCGGCCGGGCGGCGCACGGTCTTCTCCTACGGCGAGGACGCCGACGAGCGGCTCGTGGTGGCCGTGATCACCGTCGAGGTCGCGCGGTGAGCGCGGACGACGATCTCGAGGCACTGCGCGAGCGGATCGCATTCACGCAGGACGCCGCGCGCCCGGACGCGGTCGCGCGCCGCCACGCCGCCGGCGGGCGCACCGCGCGCGAGAACCTCGCCGACCTCGTCGACCCCGGCTCGTTCACCGAGTACGGCCGCCTGGCGATCGCCGCGCAGCGGCTGCGCCGCGAGGTCCAGGAGCTGATCGAGCGCACGCCGGCCGACGGGCTGCTCGGCGGCACCGCGACGATCGACGGCGGGCCGTGCGCGGT
>JALOLQ010000123.1 GCA_025455895.1 Solirubrobacteraceae bacterium | reverse complement strand
CTCGATCGTCAGCGGCAGCTCGGCGATCCGGTCGTAGAGGGTCATACGGGCTCCTGGTCGGATGGGGTCTGGGTCTCGAGCCGCGCGACGAGCTCGTCGAGCCGGAGCTCCTCGAGGCCGCGGCTGACCGCTTCGAGCTCGCCGGCGCAGTACTCCACGAGCCCGCGGCCCTCCTTGACGAGGTCGAGCGTCTCGCGCAGCCCGGCCTCGCCGGAGTCCAGCCGGCGGATGATCTCCTCGAGCCGGGCGCTCGCGCTCTCGTAGGTGTGCGGGGCGTCTGCGTCGGTCATGTCTCCTCCTCGATCCTCGCAGCGGCGGAGCCGTCGGCGAAGGTGATGCGCACGCGGCCGGCCGCCCGGGCGGCCTCGACGCCGGTGATCACCGCGCCCGCGCCGTCGTCCACCATCGCGTACCCGCGCTCGAGCACGCGGCGCGGGTCGTGCGCCCCGAGCGCGAGCGCGAAGCCCTCGAGCGCCCGGCGCCGCGCCTGCGCGTCGGCGCCCGCCGCGGCGGTCGCCTTGCGCCGCAGCACGACCCCGCGCGTCCGCGTCAGGTCACGGCCCTCGGCCGTGCGCCGGCCCGAGGCGGCGCGCAGCTCGCGCAGCCGCTGGTGCAGGTCGCGCCGGTGGCGGGCGACGTGCTCGCCCGGGACCCGGCCGAGGTGCGAGAGCCGCCGGGCGCGCTCGACGATCGCGCGGCGCCCGTGGCGCTGCAGGGCGGTCGCGGCGCCGGCGGCCGCGGCGTGGGCGCCGGCCACGTCGAGCCGCACGGCGGCCTCGGCCGCGTGCGTGGGGGTGGAGCAGCTGACGGCGGCGACGTCGTCGATCAGCGTGCGGTCGGTGTGATGCCCGACGCTCGCGATCACCGGGACGCGCAGCAGCGCGACGGTCCGGCACAGCGTCTCGTCGCAGAAGGCGAAGAGGTCCGCGAGCGAGCCGCCGCCGCGGGCGACGACGATCACCTCGACCTCGGGGGCGGCGGCCAGGTCCTGGAGGGCGCGCGTGATCGCGGGCGCCGCGCGGCGGTCCTGCACCGGGGCGAAGGCCCACACCAGGCGCCCGCCCCAGCCGCGGCGCCGCAGCCCGGCGAGCACGTCGTCACGGGCCTTGCCGCCCTCGCCGGTGACGACGCCGATCACGGCCGGCAGCGCCGGACGCGGCAGCGTCTTCTGCGGCTCGAACAGCCCCTCGGCGTCCAGCCGACGGCGCAGCTCGGCGAGCTGGGCGAGCAGGTCGCCCTCGCCGGCGATCCGCAGACCGGTCACGTCGAACGAGAAGCCCGGCGAGGCCGTGCGGCTGCCGGGGTAGTAGTCCGGGCCGCCGCTGATCACGACCTGCGTGCCGTCGGCGAGCGCGCCCTCCGGCAGGCCGAGTGCGTCGAGCCGCGTGCGCCAGAGCGCGCACGAGACCGCGCCCTCGGCGTCGCGCAGCTCGAAGTAGGCGCGGGCCTTCGACACGCGCAGGTTCCACACCTCGCCGAACAGCTGCACGCGCGGGCGGGCGCGCAGGAAGGCCTGGAAGCCCTTCGCCCACGTGCCGACCGGGAACGGGCCGGGCAGCGCGCTTCCGGCGATGCCCTCGGGGCGGGCGGACGGCTCGGTCATCACGCCCGAGCGTATCCGCCGCCGGGGCGGCTCAGGGACCGCCGGGGCCCGGCTCGCTGACCGAGGCGAGCGGCGCGAGGCCGTCCTCGGCACGGTGGCCGCGGACCTCGCCCGTGAGGCCCAGCGCGTCGAGGCGCGCGATCTCGCGCTCACCCTCGATGCGGGCCGGGTGCTCGGCGGGCAGGCCGGCGATCAGGCGCCGGATGCGGTTGCGCAGCTGGAGTGCGAAGTGCGGCGTCGAGGCGCCCATCAGGGCGCGGACGTCCTCGACGGTGACCTCGGCGGAGGGGCGGGGGGTCTGGGCTTCGCTCACGGCTGGCGGCTGGGGGTGCGAACGCGGGTGATCTCGAGAAGGCCGTCGATCTCGGCCTGGACCGTCTCGGGCACCGCGTCGGTGTCGCCGACGATCCAGGCGTGATTGTAGACCCCCCGCACCGGGTCGCTCGAGTACCCGGGGCGGATGTCGCGCAGGTAGTCGCGCACGACCGCCGGCAGCGCCCCGGAGGAGGACGTCAGGAGCTGCGGCCCGTAGGTCCCGCTCGCCGAGAGCGCTCCGGCGGGCCCGGCGCCGGCGGGGCGCGGCGGCGTGGTGAAGACGAGGCCGTGCCCGGGGTCGGTGACGCCCCAGCCGAACGGGCCGTCGCTGAAGCGCGCGAACTCGACCGCCGTGGCCGGTGCGTCCCGGCCGGCGATCCGCGTGACCGTGCCCAGGCGCGAGAGCTGCTCCTCGACGCCGGCCGAGATCACCGAGGCCGGCCCGACGAGGTAGATGCGCGGGCGCCCGTGGGCGCGGATCGCCTCGCGGGTCGGGGCGGGCAGGCGATCGCGCGAGGCGAACAGCACCGGGTCGCCGGACTTCGCCGCCCAGCCCGCCGCGGGCATCGCGTAGGCCGGCTCGTCCGCCGAGACGACGACGACGCTCCCGCTGAAGCGCCCGGCCACGCGGGCCCGGTAGTCGTCGATGCTCTTGGCGAGCGTGAACGGGTCCGAGCCCGCGAGGGCCGTCGTGCGCAGGCCGCCCGGCGCCCCGGAGGCGCCGAGGCGGATCGCCTGCGCGCCGTTCGCGCGCGGGGCGCCGGTCGGCCGCAGCGCGTCGACGGCGGCGGCGGTCGCGTCCGGGATCTCCCCGGCGCTCGTGTAGAGCAGCGGGGCCCGCAGCGGCGGGGCCATGAGCACCGCGCCGGCCAGCGCGCCGCGCCAGTCGCCGGCGTCGGCGAAGGCGATCGCCGCCGGCCGCTGCGCTGCGCTCCCGCCGGGGAACACGATGCGGGCGATCTGCGCAGCGGTCTCGGCGGCGTCGGCGCCCGGAACGCGCGTCGTGTTCTTCGTCGCCAGGGCCGGGTAGGCCGGTGCCGCCGGTGCCGGAGCGGGGGCGGCGGGGACGCCGTCGCTCTTGATCCCGACCCCGGTCGAGGCGCGGTCGTCGCGCCCGCAGCCGGCGAGCACGAGCGTGACCGCGGCAGCGGCCAGGACGGCGAGCGGGCGGGCGGCCGGGACGAGCATCGCCGGGCGAGGGTACCGTCCGGGCGGCGGCCGCCCGCCGGTCCGGAAATCCCGCACGGTGCGGGCGTTCCGGCCTCCCGCGGGACATCCGTCGGCCGGCTTCGCTAGTCTGCCGCGCCAGACGCCGAATCTCCGCACCTGTGGAGACCGGGGGACCCAAGAGTTGGGGCGAGTCGCGCGGTCATCCGTGTGAGGCGCAAGGTCGTTCAAGCGCCAGCCCGTCAGCTAACCCCGGAGGCGACGAACGACGAGACCCACCGAGTGCGCCTCCGCACATCCACGATCGGCATCCTCGCGGCAGCGGCCTGCGTGCTCGCGCCGGCGAGCGCCTCCGCCTCGACCGCGACGCCCAAGCGCATCGCCTCGCAGCAGGCGCAGGTGGGCGGCCAGGCCTTCGGGCAGCCGAACCTCGCCGACACCCCGACCGTGCCGGGCACCCGCGCGCGTCTGCTGCCGACCGGCCTCGCCGCGGCGCCCGAGCAGGCGCCCGAGGCCGTCAAGCGCGCGATCTGGCGCGCGAACGAGATCATCGGCCTGCCCTACCGCTACGGCGGCGGCCATCGCCGCTTCAAGGACCGCGGCTACGACTGCTCGGGCACCGTCTCCTACGCGCTCAACGGCGGCGGCCTGCTCGACAGCCCGCTCGACTCGTCCTCGTTCATGACGTGGGGCGAGGCCGGCACCGGGGACTGGATCACCGTCTACACGAACCCCGGCCACGCCTACGTCGTGATCGCCGGCCTGCGCCTGGACACGAGCGCCGCCGGCGACCCGCGCGGCGGCAAGGGCCCGCGCTGGCGCCCCGTGAAGCGCTCGGATCGCGGCTTCCAGCGCCGCCACGTCGACGGTCTCTGACCGGCCCCGGCAGCGCCCGGTACGGTGCCGCCATGAGCGGCTACCGCACCCTGCACCTCGACGACGTCCCGACCGTGCGCTTCCCGGGCGATGACGCGCTGCCCGACTGGAAGCCCGTCCGCCATCACCTGGGCGTCGGCGCCTTCGGCACGAACGCGTTCGTCGCCGAGCAGGCGGGGGAGGTCGTGATCGAGCGCCACGACGAGCTGCCCGGAGGCGACGACGCGGCCGGGCACGAGGAGCTCTACCTCGTCGTCGGCGGCGCCGCGCGGTTCACGGTCGGCGACGACGTGTTCGACGTCCCGACCGGCGGGATCGTCCACCTCGCGGACCCCGCACTCGTGCGCGAGGCGGTGGCGCTGGAGCCGGGGACCGTCGTCTTCGCGGTCGGCGCCGCGCGCGGCGAGGCGTTCGTCCCCTCCGCCTGGGAGGACGAGTTCCTGCGCAAGGCGGCGGACGGCGACGCGCCGCCCGCCGCGTAGCGCAGGATCAGTCGGGGATCAGGCCCTCGCCGGTGAAGTCGGCGGCGGCCTCGGCCATCGTCGTGTCGGCCGGCGGGATGATGACGTCCGAGCCGTGGAGCTCCTCGTCGGGGAGCTCCTGGCCGCTCGCGCGGACGAACCCCAGCAGCTCGGCGAAGGCCGCGGCGAACCCGGCCTCGTCGCCGGCGTCGACCGCCGCGACGACCGCGTTGTCGAGCTCGTTCACGCGCGCGAGCGCGTCGTCGGGGAGGCGGTACTGGTCCTCGCCGGAGATCCGGACGATCATGCGGGCTTCTCCTCGGCCTCGCCGTCGACGGTCTCCTCGCCGGCCTCGAGCGCGCTCGGGGCGTCCGCGGAGCCCGCGCCGAGCTCGGCCTTCATCTTCGCCAGCTCGCTGTCCACCTCGCTCTTGCTGGAGAGCTCGCGCAGCTGGCGGTCGATGTCGTCCTCGCCCCCGCCGAGCTGGGTCAGGTCCTCGAAGGTGCCGGCGGCCTCGAGCTCCGAGACGGCGTCGGCGCGCGCCTTCATCTGCTCGACCTTGTCCTCCGCGCGCTGCATCGCCAGGCCGACGTCGGCCATCTCCTCGCCGACCCCGGTGGCCGCCTCGGAGATCCGCACCTGGGCCTCGGCGGCCGAGTACTGCGCCTTGATGACCTCCTTCTTCGTGCGGAAGGCCTCGATCTTCGTGCGCAGCTTCTGCTCGGACTCGGTGAGCCGCTCCTGCTGGGCCTCGAGGTCGGCGACCTGCTGGTCGAGCGACTGCAGCTCGGCCTGGATGCCGCTCTTGCGCTCGAGCGCGACGCGGGCGAGGTCCTCCTGGCCCTGGGCCAGCGCCTGGCGGGCCTGCGTGTCGAGCTTCACGAGGTTCTGCTCGAGCTTCTGCGACTGCATCTGCAGGCGCTTCTTCGCGGTCACGACGTCCGCGATGCCCTTCTTGACGTTCTGCAGCGACTCGAGCTGCTTCTGGTAGCTGTAGTCGAGCGTCTCGGCCGGGTCCTCGGCCCGGTCGAGCATCTTCGAGATCTTCGCCTTGATGACGGTGGAGAACCG
>JALOLQ010000122.1 GCA_025455895.1 Solirubrobacteraceae bacterium | reverse complement strand
GCGCCAGTCGATCGAGTTCGACTGGGCCCGCGCGCTGAACGTGCTGGCGATCATCTCGCTCTCGCTGGCGCTCGTGAACCTGTTCCCGTTCCTGCCGCTGGACGGCGGGCACATCTTCTGGGCGCTCGCCGAGAAGCTGCGCGGCCGCCCGATCCCGTACAGCGTGATGGAACGCGCCAGCGTCGTCGGCTTCGTGCTGATCGTGATGCTCTTCGCCGTCGGGCTGACGAACGACATCGGGCGATTGACGGGCGACGGCTTCCAGGTGCGCTGACGTATGCTGACGCACGCGTCACCTTCGGGTGGTCGCGGAGCGGGCGGATCCCCACCGCCCGGAGGCGTCGAAGGAGGATCAGACGATGGAGAGCAGCGTGGCACCCGAGCGCGCCCAGGACGCGGCGACGATCGCCGAGGCATTCCGCATCACGGCGCGCCGCCATGCCGGCGAGGTCGCGATCCGCGACCGCGCGGGCGACGTGTCGTGGACCTGGGGCGAGCTGCTCGAGCGGGTGGACGCGCTCGCCGGCGGCCTGCGCTCCCTGGGGGTGCAGCGCGGCGAGACGGTCGCGCTGATGCTCGTCAACCGGCCCGAGTTCCACGTCGCCGACCTGGCCGTGGTGACCGCCGGCGGCACGCCGTTCTCGATCTACCAGACCTACACGCCTGACCAGATCGCCTACGTCGTCTCCGATTCGGGGGCGAAGGTCGTCATCACCGAGCAGGCGTTCCTCCCGCAGGTGCTCGCCGCCCGCGAGCAGCTCCCGGGCGTCGAGCACGTGCTGCTCGTGGACCCGCCGCAGGAGGGCGCTCCCGCGGGCACGACGCCGCTCGCGGACGTCGCCGGCTCAGGCACGCCGTTCGACGCCGACGCCGCGGTCGCCGAGCTGAGCCCGGACGACGTCCTGACCCTCATCTACACCTCGGGCACCACCGGCCCGCCGAAGGGCGTCGAGCTGGCGCACCGCAACCTGCTGAGCGCGGTGCGGGGCATCGAGGAGATCGTCCAGTTCCCGCCCGGCTCGCGCGTCGTCTCCTGGCTGCCCGCCGCCCACATCGCCGAGCGCGCCGCCCATCACTACCTCCCGATCGTCTACGGGATGGAGGTCGTCTCGTGCGAGGACCCGCGCGCGGTGATCGCGGTGCTCCCGCAGGTCCGCCCGCAGTGGTTCTTCGCGGTGCCGCGCATCTGGGAGAAGCTCAAGAGCGGCCTCGAGGCCGCGGTGGCCGGGATGCCCGACGAGGACCGCTCACGCGTCCAGGAGGCGCTCACGGCGGCCAAGGAGCGCGTGCGCCTCGAGCAGGCGGGCGCCGAGGTCCCCGCGGACGTGGCCGAGCGGGCCGCCGCCGGGGAGGAGACGTTCGCCGCCTGGCGCGCGATGCTCGGGCTCGACCAGGTGATCACGATCAACGTCGGCGCGGCGCCGACCCCCGTCGAGGTGCTCGAGTTCTTCCACGCGATCGGCCTGCCGCTCTGCGAGCTGTGGGGGATGTCGGAAACCTGCGGCGCGGGCAGCGTCAACCCGCCCGGGGCCGTGCGCATCGGCACGGTCGGCCCGCCGGCGCCCGGCGTGGAGATCACCCTGGCCGAGGACGGCGAGGTGCTCGTGCGCGGCGAGATCGTGATGCTCGGATACCGCAACAAGCCCGAGCAGACCGCGGAGACGATCGACGCCGACGGCTGGCTGCACACGGGCGACATCGGGCAGTTCGACGACGCGGGCTACCTGAAGATCGTCGACCGCAAGAAGGAGATCATCATCAACGCGGCCGGCAAGAACATGTCGCCCGCGAACATCGAGGCGCATGTGAAGTCCTCGAGCCCGCTGATCGGCCAGGCCTGCTGCATCGGCGACCGCCGGCCCTACAACACGGCGCTGATCGTGCTCGACCCCGACTTCGCGGCGGCGTTCGCCGCCCAGCACGGGATCGAGGACGCCTCGCTGCCCGCGCTGGCCGTGCACCCCGAGGTGGTCGCCGAGGTGCAGCGGGGCGTGGACGCGGCCAACGAGCACCTCGCCCGCGTCGAGCAGATCAAGAAGTTCCGGATCATCGAGGGCGACTGGCTGCCGGGCGGCGACGAGCTGACGCCGACGATGAAGCTCAAGCGCAAGCCGATCGGCGAGAAGTACGAGGACGAGATCGAGGCGCTCTACGCGGGCTGAGCCCGCGGCGCCGCTCAGGCCACGTGCGCCCGCGTGACCTCCGCGGGCGTGCGGCAGCCGAGCAGCGCGAGGCCGTTCTCGACCTCGCGCTGCAGCATCGCGAGCACGTCCGCGGCGCCGTCCTCGCCGCGCGCGGCGAGGCCCCAGAGGGCCGGGCGCCCGATCAGCACCGCGCGGGCACCGAGCGCGAGCGCCGCGAGCACGTCGGTCCCGCGGCGCACGCCGCCGTCGACGAGGATCTCGAGGCGCCCGGCGACCGCCTCGACGACCTCCGGGAGCAGGTCCGCGGTGGCGGCGACGCCGTCGAGCTGGCGGCCCCCGTGGTTGGAGACGATCACGCCACCGGCGCCGTGCTCGCAGGCGAGCGCCGCGTCCTCGGCGGTCTGGATCCCCTTCACGAGCACCGGCACGGGTGAGTCGGCCGCGAAGCGCTCGAGGTCGCGCCAGGTGAGCGAGGGGTCGACGATCGAGAAGAAGTCCTCCACCGTCACGCCCGCGGTGCGGCCCAGCGCGGCCGTGACGGCGGGCATGTCGAGGTGGCCCGGGACGCGGAAGCCGGTGCGGTGGTCGCGCTCCCGGCGCCCCGGCACCGCGGCGTCCACGGTCACGGCGATCGCGGTGAAGCCGGCGTCGACGGCGCTGTCGAGCAGCGCCCGCGAGACGCCGCGGTCGCGCGTCACGTAGAGCTGGTACCAGCGCGGCGCGCCCGGGGCCGCCGCGGCGACCTCGGCGGGCGTCGAGGTCGCCAGCGTCGACATCGTCATCACCGTCCCGGACCGCGCGGCCGCGCGCGCCATCCCGGGCTCGCCGTCCGGATGGGCCATGCGCTGGAGCGCCGTGGGGGCGACGAGCACCGGGAGGTCGACGGGCGTGCCGAGCACCGTGGTCGCCGCGGAGACCGCGCCGACGTCCACGAGGACGCGCGGACGCAGGCGCCGGCGCTCCCAGGCGGCGACGTTCTCGCGCAGCGTGCGCTCGTCACCGGCGCCGCCGGCGTAGTACCCGAGCGGGCCGTCCGGCAGCGCGGCGGCGGCGAGCGCCGCGTAGTCCGCGAGGTTGACGGGGTCGGCGGGCGGCTCGGCCATGGCGCCGCGGAGCCTATCCGCGCCATCCTCCGGGCGCGGGCGCTCGTACACTCAGCACATGGCCTCGCAGCGTCAGATCCACGTCGGCGACGTCCCGATCGGCGGCGGCGCCCCGGTCGCCGTCCAGACGATGACGAAGACCGAGACGGCGAACCTCACGGCGACGATGAGCCAGATCCACCGCTGCGCCGAGGCGGGCGCGGACGTGATCAGGGTCGCCGTCCCGCGTGACGAGGACGCCGAGGCGCTGAAGACGATCGTGGCGCAGTCCCCGGTCCCGATCATCGCCGACATCCACTTCAACCACACGCTCGCGCTGAAGGCGCTCGAGAACGGCGCGGCGTGCGTGCGCCTGAACCCCGGCAACATCGGCGGTCCGGACAAGGTCGCCGAGGTCGTCGCGCTCGCCAACCGCCTCGGCACCCCGATGCGCATCGGCGTGAACTCGGGCTCGCTGCCGCGCCACCTGCGCGAGCTGGAGTACACGAACCCGGTCGAGGCGCTCGTCACCGCCGCGACCGAGTTCGTCGAGCTCATGGAGCGCCTGGACTTCACGAACTTCAAGGTCTCGATGAAGTCCACGAGCGTGCCGAACACGATCGCCTCGAACCGGCTGCTCGCCGAGCGGATCCCCTACCCGCTGCACCTCGGCGTGACCGAGGCCGGCACGAAGTGGGCCGGCTCGCTGAAGTCGGCCGTCGGCCTGGGGACGCTGCTGGCCGACGGGGTGGGGGACACGATCCGGATCTCGCTCTCGACCTTCCACGCCGAGGAGGAGGTGAAGGTCGCCTGGGAGATCCTCAAGGCGCTGAAGCTGCGCGAGCGCGGCCCGGTGCTCATCGCCTGCCCGACCTGCGGGCGCCTGCAGTTCGACATGGACTCGGTCGTCGCCGAGATCGAGCAGCGCCTCGAGGCCTACGCCGACCCGATCGAGGTCTCCGTGCTCGGCTGCGCGGTGAACGGCATCGGCGAGGCGCGCCACGCGGACTTCGGCATCACCGGCGCCAAGGACGCGGGCATGATCTTCTCCAAGGGCGAGCCGCTGAAGAAGGTCCCGACCGAGCGGCTCGTGGACGAGCTGTTCGCCGAGATCGACCGCTACTACGCGGCCGGCAAGACCGTCGTGCGCGACGCCCGCCAGGCCGCCGAGGCCGCGCAGTGGCTGGCGGAGAACGAGGACGCCGAGGCGATGACGCCCGAGCGCCTCGCGGCGCTCGAGGATGCCGCCAGCGAGGCTTCGGGCGGCGGCGAGGACGTGCTCGCCGCGGCGGGCGTCCGGCTCAGCGAGGACGTCTCGCCCGTGCAGGGCCGGCGCTTCACGCGCAGCTGAGCCCGAGCCGCCCTCAGCCCAGCAGGTAGCGCCCGCTGAGCGGCACCTCGGCCGCCGGCGGCGCGGCGACGGGCTCGCCGTCGAGCGTCACCTCGAACGTGCGCGGGTCCACCCGGATCTCGCCGCGGTGGTCGTTGCGCACCATGTCCCGCGCCGACAGCTCCCGGCAGCCGCGGACCTCGGCGCGCTCGCGCGTGGTCGGCAGCTCCGCGTCCATGGCCGCCGCGCAGAGGAAGGCCAGCGAGGAGCGCCCCGGGGCCGCCCCGAGCGCCGCGAGCTGCGGGCCGACGCGGACGGGCTCGGCGAGCATCGTCGTCGCGTTGCCGTCGCCCGCCGCGCCCCAGGCGGGCAGCCCGGCCTTCAGCACGAGCTCCGGCCGCACGCCGCAGAGCGCCGGCTGCCAGAGCACGCAGTCGGCCAGCCGGCCGGGCTGCAGCGAGCCGACGTGGTCGGCGATGCCGTGCGTGATCGCCGGGTTGACCGTCGCCTTGGCGAGGTGGCGCAGGACGCGCTCGTTGTCGTGGCCGCTCGCGTCGTCGGCGCCGCGGTGGGCCTTCATCAGCGCGGCGTTCTGGAGCATCCGGCGCACGACCTCGCCGATCCGGCCCATGCCCTGGGAGTCCGAGGACGTCATCGGGATCACCCCGAGGTCGTGCAGCACGCCCTCGGCGGCCATCGTCGAGGCGCGCACGCGGTCGGCGAGGATCTCCGCGTCTCCCGGCCGCACGCCCGGCTCGAGCAGGTGCACCGCGGCGACCATGTTGCGATGCTCGGCCTCGGCGCCGACGCCGAACGGCACCGTCGGGTTCGTCGAGGAGCAGAGCATGCTCGCGTCACCGGCGAGGGAGAGCAGGTCGGGGGCGTGCCCGCCGCCGCAGCCCTCGATGTGGAAGAGGTGCACGGGGCGCCCGCCGAGCGCGGCGCGCGTGCCCTCGGCGCCGATC
>JALOLQ010000121.1 GCA_025455895.1 Solirubrobacteraceae bacterium | reverse complement strand
GGCCGCCTGGGCGGGGCGTTCGCCGCCGGGCTTCAGCGCGGCGGGGTCGCGGCGACGCTCAAGCACTTCCCGGGCCTCGGAGCGGTTCCCGGCGACGAGGACGCCCGGGTCCAGACCGTGCCCTACCGCCAGGCGACGCTGCGGCGCATCGAGATGGCGCCGTTCGCCGCCGGCATCCGCGCCGGCGCCTCGCTGGTGATGACGAGCACGGCCCGCTACCCGGCGCTCGACCGCCGCATCGCGCTGCTCTCGCGCCCGATCGTCACGGGCGAGCTGCGCGGGCGCCTGGGCTTCCGCGGAGTGGTGATCACCGACGACCTCGACGTGCGCGCGCTGCGCGCGCTCGGGCCCCGGCGCCTGGGCGTCCGCGCCAGCGCGGCGGGCAACGACCTGCTGCTCTACGCGCAGTCACCCCGGCACGCGCGGCAGGGGCTCGACGCCGTCGTCGGGGCGGTGCGCGCCGGCACCCTGTCGCGCCGCGAGCTCGAGGCGTCGGTCCGCCGGATCCTGGCGCTGCGCGCGCAGCTCACGTAGCGTGAGGCCATGCCCCTGGAGCCCGGCCCGCACGCGGAGATCCTCGAGGAGGCGCTGGCGCTCGAGGCGGACGCCCAGCGCGCCGCGCTGGCCGGCGACCGCGCCGGCGCCGCGGCGGGCTTCCGGGCGGCCGCCGACCGCTACCGCGCCTCCTGGGAGTCCGCGCCGCCGCGGAGCTTCGGGCGGCTCGTCGGGATGCTCAAGGCGGCGATCCAGGCGGGCGACGCCGCCGCGGACGCGGCCTACGCGCGCGACGCGCTCGGCGGGACCGCCGACTCGCCCGCGAGCGCCTACGCGCTGGCCGTCGCCGACCTCGTCCTCGGCGACGACGCCGGGGCCGCCGCGGCCGCCGCGGGCATGCACGGCGGCTCCGAGGCCTTCGACCGCACCGCCGCCGCGATCACCGCCCTGGCCACCGGCGACGGACCGGCCTACGCCGCGGCGCTCGCGGAGATCGTGCGCTCGTTCGAGACCCGCGACGAGCACCTCACCGGGGTGGCGATCGCCGACACCGCGGTGATGCTCGAGGCGCTCGCGGAGCCGCGCGGGCTCGCCGCGCACCCCGCGGCCTCGCCGGTCCTCCCGCCCGCGTAGCGCGGGCGCCGCAGGATCCGGTTGGGCGATGCCGCTGCTGCGCACCGAGACCGAGGGCCGCGTGATGACCGTGGTGCTCGACGACCCGCCCGCGAACTTCATGACCGGCCCGATGGTGGACGAGCTGGACGCGCTCGTCACCGCGGTCGACCACGACCCGGCGATCGGCGCGGTGATCCTCACCGGCGCGCCCGAGGGGATCTTCATCAGCCACTACGACGTCGCCGAGATCGTCGCCGGCGCGGAGTCGGTCGGCGCGAGCGTCGGCCCGCGCGCCGCCCGCGGCGCGCTGCGCGCGGTGGGCGCGGCCGCGCGCGTGCCCGGGGCCCGCGGCGCGCTCGGGGCGACCCCCGCCTCGGGTCTCGTCGAACTGCGCCAGGTGCACGACGTCTTCCTGCGCATGAACCGCTCGAGCACGATCTTCATCGCGGCGATCAACGGCAACGCCACCGGCGGCGGGTGCGAGCTGGCGCTCGCCTGCGACCTGCGGATCATGGCCGAGGGGGACTTCCGCATCGGCCTGCCGGAGATCTCCGTCGGGATCATCCCCGGGGCCGGCGGCACCCAGCGGCTCGTGCGCGCGCTCGGCCCGGCACGGGCGCTCGAGCTCATGCTCGAGGCCGAGCCGCTGAAGCCGAAGGCCGCGCGGCGGCTCGGGCTCGTGCACCGCACCTGTCCGCCCGAGGCGCTGATGGCCGACGCCCGCGCGACGGCCGAGCGCCTCGCGCGGCGCTCACCCGCGGCGGTCGGCGCCCTCAAGCGCGCCGTCTACGACGGCGGATCGCAGCGCCTCGCCTCCGGGCTGCACACCGAGCGCGCCGAGTTCCTGGCGATCGCCTCCAGCGGCGCGGCGCTGCGCGGGATGCACGCGTACGCCGAGCAGGTCGCCGCGTCCGGCTCGCCGCCCGTCGTCCCCTGGACGGACGCCGCCGCCGGGGCGCCGTGGTTCGACGGCACCGCCGTGGACCTCAGCGAGTAGCCGGCCCGCGTCAGCCGCCCGGAAGCGAGGGCACGCTGCGCTCCGGGACGTTCACCCCGAGCTGGCGGGCGAGGGCGGTCACGCTCCCGAGGCCGGCGGCCAGCGCGGCGATCTCCCCGGGCGACAGCTTGCCGTCGCGGAAGCCCGGCACGAGCCCTTGCGCCTTGTCGGTCAGCGTCCCCAGGCGGTCGCCCACACCGCGCAGGGCGTCGTCGGAGAGCGCGGCCCGGCGGGCCAGGCGCAGCTCGTTCGCCGTGAACGCGGCGGCCGCCGCGGCCTTCACGAGCGCGGCCGTGCGCCCGTCGGCGCCCTGTTGGAAGGTCCCGGCCTTCCACGGGCGGTAGATCCAGCGCCGGAACGCCCCGAGCGCGAGCCCGGTGTGCAGCACGAACTTCGTCTTGGCGAACTTCACGTCCGGGACCGTGCGCGTCGTCGCCTGGCCCGCGGCGTTCGTGCTCGTGACGACCTTCGTGTCGTCGCCGCCGCCGCAGCCGGCGGCGAGCACGGCGGCGCACAGGGCCAGGGTCAGCAGTAGCGTGGCGCGGGTCATGGGCGGCAGTCAATCACCTGAGGTAGTGGCCGCGGCGGTCCAGCCCGCGCGAGACGATCTGCGCGATCGCCTCGCCGACCAGGGCCCCGGCGACGACGTCGCCCGGGTAGTGCACGCCGGTGTGGACGCGCGAGTAGGCGACCATCGCCGCCAGCCCGCGCAGCGGCAGCGCCGCCCGCGCGTTGACGTGGCCGACCCCGGTCGCGAAGGCGAACGCGGCCGCCGAGTGCCCGGACGGGAACGAGCTGGTGGACGGCATCGGCACGTGGCGGGCGATCGGCACGTCCTGGGCGCTGCGGTCGGGCCGGTGCCGGCGCCCGAACGGCTTGGCGACGAGATTCACCCCGGCCGACGTCGCGCCCAGCGCGGCGAGGCCGTAGAGCGCGCCGCGGCGCCCGCGGCGCCCGCCGGCGAGCACGAGCAGCCCGGCCGCCGCGAGGTTGAGCTTCGAGTGGTCGGCGGCACTCGACAGGCCGCTCATGAAGCGGTCGAGCGTCGGCGTGGGCGTGCGCGCGACGGCCGCGTACATCGCCACGTCGAGGCGCGCGGCCTCGTCGACGGCGGCGCGCGTCACGGCCACGGGCCCCACCGGGGTCGGCTCGGCGTCGGTCACGGGACCGGGATCCTATGACGCGCAACCGCGCGGCGGCGATCGCCGCCCTCGCGCTCGCTGCGCTCAGCGCGGGGCTGCTGCTGTGGGCGATCGTCCCCGAGTTCCCGCCCGACCTCGACGTCCTCGCCGGATTCGCGGTCGCCGTGGCCGCCGGCTGGTACGGGATCCGGCGGCGCGGGATGAAGCGCGCGGCGGGGCTCGGGGCGGCCGTGGTCCTGCTGGCGGCGGTCCTCGTGCTGATCGTCGTGCGCCGCGCGGACGTCGAGGAGTTCCTCGCGGTCATCGCGTACGTGCTGGCCGTGATGGCGGCGCGCACGGCGTTCACGGTCCACGCCCGGCTGCCGGACGCCGAGCCGCCGCGCCGTCCGGTGCTGTTCTGGAATCCGAAGTCCGGGGGCGGGAAGGCGCTCGAGCACGACCTTCCGGGCGAGGCCCGCCGGCGCGGCATCGAGCCGGTCGAGCTGCGGGCGGGCGACGACCTCGAGGCGCTCGCGCGCGCGGCGGTGGAGCGCGGCGCCGACGCGCTGGCGATGGCCGGCGGCGACGGCTCGCAGGCGATCGTCGCGATGGTGGCCGCCGAGCACGACCTGCCGTACGCGTGCATCCCGGCGGGCACCCGCAACCACTTCGCGCTCGATCTCGGAGTGGACCGCGACGACGTCGTCGGCGCGCTCGACGCGTTCACCGAGGGCGGGGAGCGCCGGGTGGATCTCGGGACGGTGAACGGGCGGGTGTTCGTGAACAACGTCTCGCTCGGCCTCTACGCCGAGGCGGTGCGCCGTGAGGGCTACCGCGACGCGAAGCTCCGCACGCTCCTCGACACGGTCCCCGAGGTGATCGGTCCCGGGGACGGCGAGCCGCTGGACCTGCGCTGGACCTCCCCGGACGGGACGCACCACCGCTCCGCGGTGGTGATCCTCGTCTCGAACAACGTCTACCGGCTGGGCCGCGTGCTCGACTCGGGCACGCGCCCGCGGATCGACGACGGCCTGCTCGGGATCACCGTCCTCGGGCGCCCGGTGGGCCGCGGCCGGCGCGGCCGCGGGCTGCAGCGCCCGTGGCGCGACTGGTCGGCGCCCGCCTTCGTCGTGGACTCCGACGCGCCCGTGGCCGCCGGGATCGACGGCGAGTCGCTCGAGCTCGAGCCGCCGCTGGCGTTCGCGGTCCGCCCGCTCGCGCTGCGCGTGCGCGTGGCCCGCGCCCACCCGGGCGCGTCGCCCTCGGCGGCGGCGCCGGAGGGTCTGCGCGACGCGCTGCGCCGGCTCGTCGCGATCGCCCGCGGCCGTTCACCGCTGGGGCTCGGGGCGGAGCCGCCGCGGGCCGCGTGAGCCCCGCCTCACGCCGTCGCGAGCTGGAGGGCGAGCGCCGCCGCGGAGAGCACCAGCGCGAGCACGGCGGGGCGCGCCTCGGCCGGGGGGTTGCGCAGCCGCACCTGCGCGGCGCACGCGCCGATCGCCACCAGGGTCAGCCCCGCGAGCGCGGCGATGCCGAGCGGTCGCAGCCACAGGCCGGCGACGGCGCCGGCCGCGCCGGCCGCCTCGCAGGCGCCGATCAGGCGATAGGGCCCGGGGGCGATGCCGAGGCGGTCGCGCGTGCGGACGGCGTGCTCGTGCCCGGTGAGCTTCACCCACGCCGCGGCGAGGAAGATCGCCGCGGCGAGGATCGTGGTGACGGCGGTGAGCGCCGTCACGCGCGCCGGATCGGGTTGCGGACCGCGCCGAGGCCCTCGATCTCCACCTCGACGGTCTGTCCGTCGCGCAGGAACCGGCCCTGGAAGCCGCCGACGCCCGCCGGGGTGCCGGTCGCGATGATGTCGCCGGGCTTCAGCGTCATCGTGCGCGAGAGCCAGGCCACGGTCTCCGCGACGCCGAAGATCATGTCCCGCGTCGAGCCGTCCTGCAGGAGCTCGCCGTCGATGCGCGTGCGCACCGCGAGATCCCCCAGGTCCCCGGCCTCGTCGAGCGTCACGAGCGCCGGGCCGCACGGAGCGAACGTGTCGATCGCCTTGCCGCTCGTCCAGAGCGGATTCTGGAGCTGCAGGTCACGCGCGCTCACGTCGTTCAGCGCCGTCGCCCCGGCGACGTGCCCGAGCGCCTCGGCCTCGCTCACCGCGTGGCACTCGCGGCCGATCACGACGGCCAGCTCGGCCTCGTAGTCGACGAAATCCGGGTGCGCCGCCGGCAGCACGATCGGCTCACCGTCGCCGATCAGCGAGTTCGCGAACTTCGCGAACCAGCGCGGGTGCTCGGGGATCTCCTGGTGGGCC
>JALOLQ010000120.1 GCA_025455895.1 Solirubrobacteraceae bacterium | reverse complement strand
CCGTCGCGGTGGGTGTCGAGCAGGTGGTAGTCGGTGCGGAACGTCTCGAGCGCCCGCACATCGCCCGCGTCGTGTACGCGCGCGGCCTTGATCACCGCCGCCCCGGTGCGGCGGCGGACCTCGTCGCAGAACGCGGGGCCCTCCTCGCCATGGAGCTGGACCATCGTCAGGCCGAGCGCGTCGACCAGCTCGCAGGCGGTGTCGAGCGCCGGGTTGACGAACACCCCGCAGACCTCGGCGCGCCGGCGCAGCGTGCGGGCGATCAGCTCGGCCTCGTCGAGCGGGCAGGCGCGGGGCGAGGCCTCCCACAGCACCAGGCCGAGCGCCCACGCCCCGGCCTCGAGCGCGCGCTGCGCGTCGTCGAGGCCGGTGAGGCCGCAGATCTTCATGCGGGGTGCGTCGGGCACCCGCCCATCCTAGGGCTGGCCCGGCTGCGGCTGCGGGGTGACGGCGGACTGCGGGCGCTGGCCGAGCGTCACGGTGACCGTCTTCTTCTTGCCGTCGCGGACCAGCTCGACCTTCACCTCGTCGCCCTTCTTCATCGCGCCGATCATCGAGGAGATCTGCTCGCTGGAGGTGATCGCCTTGCCGTCGACCTTCGTCACGATGTCGCCGCCGAGGTTCACGCTCTCCCCGTTGACCTGCGCGGGGATGTCGCCGCCGCGGATGCCGGCCTTCGCCGCCGGGCTGCCGGGCTGCACGCTGATGACCAGCACGCCCTCGTCGACCGGCAGGTTGAGCCCCTCGAGCGCGTCGTCGACGGTGCGGCTCGTGATGCCGAGGTAGCCGGTCTCGACGCTGCCCTTCTTCAGCTCGGGCAGCAGGCGCTTGGCGGTGTCGATCGGGACGGCGAAGCCGATGCCGACGTTGCCGCGGGCGCCGTTGCCGCCCGTCTCGATCTGGGAGTTGATGCCGATCACGCGCCCGCCGGAGTCGATCAGCGGGCCGCCGGAGTTGCCGGGGTTGATCGCGGCGTCGGTCTGGATCACGCCGTTGATCGAGAAGCCGTTGAGGCCCGGGATCTCGCGCTGGAGCGCTGAGACGACGCCGGTGGTGAGGGTGCGCGAGAGGCCGAACGGGTTGCCGATCGCCACCACGGGATCGCCGACCTGCACCGCCTTCGCCGAGCCCAGCTGGAGCGGCGTGAGGTCGAGCCCGCGCGGGGAGACCTTCAGCAGCGCGAGGTCGGTCGAGCGGTCCTTGCCGAGCAGGGTCGCGTCGGCCGTCTTGTCGTTGGCGAACTGCACGGTGACCTTCGAGGCCCCGTCGACGACGTGCGCGTTGGTGAGGATCAGCCCGTTCTCGTCGATGACGAATCCCGAGCCGGTGGCCACGCCCTGCTGCTGCTGGGGGAACCCGAACGGCGAGCTGCTCGGCTGGGCGACGTCGGCCCGGATGAAGACGACGCCGGGCGCGTCGCGCTTGTAGATGTCGCGCGCGGTGAGGCCCGCGGCGTCATCGCCGTCGGAGACGGGATTGGCGAGCGGCGCCTGGCGCACGACCGTCGTGGTCGTGTCGCTGCCGCCGAGGCCGAGCGCCGCGGACAGCACCACGGCGATCGTCCCACCGAGCAGGGCGGAGAAGATCGCGACGGGCCAGAGGGTTCGGGACGAGGTCATAGGCCGCTGAGGATCGCGGCCGTCGCTGAAGGCGATGTAAACGGCTGGACGGACGGACGAGCTCAGGCCGGCCCGGGATCCAGGCCGGTGAGCACGCGCAGCGCCGCGCCGGGATCGGGGGCCCGCATGAGGCTCTCGCCCACGAGCACCGCGTCCACGCCGACGCGCTCGAGCTCGAGCAGCTGCTCGCGGGCGTGGAAGCCCGACTCGCTGACCACCGTCTTGCCGGCCGGCACGTCGACGAGCAGCTCGTAGGTGCGCTCGACGTCGACGCTGAAGTCGGCGAGGTTGCGGTTGTTGATGCCGATCAGGTCCGGGTCGACGGCCTCGAGCGCCCGCGCGAGCTCCTCGTCGTCGTGGACCTCGACGAGCACATCGAGGTCGAGCTCGAGGGCCTGCGCGTGCAGGCGGGCGAGCTCGCGGCCCGAGAGCGCCGCGGCGATCAGCAGGATCGCGTCCGCCCCGGCCACCGCCGACTCGACCACCTGGTAGGGGTCGACGATGAAGTCCTTGCGCAGGATCGGCAGCCCGCACGCGGCGCGCGCGGTGCGCAGGTCGCCGAGCGAGCCTCCGAAGTTGCGCGTCTCGGTGAGCACCGAGAGCGCGGCGGCGCCGGCCGCCTCGTAGGCGCCGACGATGCCCTCGACGGTCGCGCCCTCGCGGATCTCGCCGGCGCTCGGCGAGCGGCGCTTGAACTCGGCGATCACCGAGACGCCGGGCCGCGCGAGCGCCTCGTGGAACGGCCGGTCCTCACGCCCGGGAGCGAGCTCGCGCTCGAGCTCCGCGAGCGGCAGCGCGCGGCGCCGCTCGGCGACGTCCTCGCGCGTGGCGTCGACGATCCGCTCGAGCACGCTCATGGCGCGGCCAGCTCGGCGCTGAGCGTCACGTAGGCCTCAAGCGCCGCGGCGGCGGCCCCCGAGTCCACCGCGGCGGCGGCGGCCTCGACGCCGCCGGCGAGATCGTCGGCGCGCCCTGCGGCGAGGATCGCCGCGCCGGCGTTGAGCAGCGCGATGTCGCGCGGCGGCCCCGCCTCGCCGGAGAGGATCGCGAAGGTGATCGCGGCGTTCTCCTGCGGGGTTCCGCCGGCGACCGCCTCGGGCGCGGCCGTCGCGAGGCCGACGTCGGCGGGCTCGACGACGTAGCGGCGCTGGCTGTCTCCCTCGACCTCCACCACGTGGGTCGGCCCGGACGTGCTCAGCTCGTCCAGGCCGTCGGCGCTGGACACTACCAGCGCATGCTCGGCGTCCAGGCGCGCGAGCGCTCCCGCGACGAGGTCGAGCTGCGCGGGGTCGGCGACGCCGACGAGCTGGCGCCGCGCCCCCGCCGGGTTGGTCAGCGGGCCGAGCAGGTTGAAGACCGTGCGCACGCCGAGCGCCTTGCGCACCGGCACGACGTGGCGGGTCGCCGCGTGGTGGGCGGGCGCGAACATGAACCCGAAGCCGGTCTCGTCGATCGCCCGCGCGACGCCCTGCGGCGGCACGTCGAGGCGCGCGCCGAGCGCCTCGAGCAGGTCGGCGGAGCCGCTCAGGCCCGTGGCCGAGCGGTTGCCGTGCTTGGCGACCGCGCAGCCGGCCCCGGCGGCGATCAGCGCCGCCGTGGTGGAGATGTTGAACGTGCGCCGGCCGCCGCCGGTGCCGGCGGTGTCGACGAGGTCGTGGCGCTCGGGGTGCACCGGGGTGGCGAGCGCGCGCATCGTCGCGGCCAGGCCGGCGACCTCGTCCTCGGTCTCCCCCTTCGTCCGCAGCCCGATCAGCACCGCCGCGATCTGGGCCTCGGAGGCGTTGCCCTCCATGATCTGCGCGAGCACGGCGGCGGCCTGCTCGCGGGAGAGGTCGCGGCGCGAGGCGAGCGCGTCGATCGCGTCGGTCAGCACCTGCGCGGTCACGGGAGCGGGCAGGGTAGCCGCTAGGCGGGCGGGGCGCCCGCGGCGTCACCCGGCTTCGCGCGGCCGAACGGGCCGCGGCGCTTCCACACCGAGTCCGGGCGCGAGGGGACGAACAGCCAGATGATCGGGCCGAGCGCGGTCAGCAGCAGGCCGGTGGCGAGGCCCGGCTTCTCGCCGTAGCCCTTGCGGTTCGAGATCCATGCCGCGACGATCGCCGAGACCAGCCACAGGTAGGTGAGCCACAGCGCGGTCGCGCCGAGCAGCCCGAACACGAAGGTCATGCGGCACCCCCCAGGTAGGCGGCCTGGACGTCGGGATTGACGCGCAGCGCGTCGGAGGCGTCCTCGATCACGACCTTGCCGGTCTCCAGCACGTAGCCGCGGCGCGAGACCTCGAGCGCGTAGTTGGCGTTCTGCTCGACGAGCAGGATCGTCGTGCCCTGCTCGTTGATCTCGACGATCGTCTCGTAGATCCGCTCGACGAGGATCGGCGCGATGCCCATCGAGGGCTCGTCGAGCAGCAGCAGCTTCGGGCGGCCCATCAGCGCGCGGCCGATCGCGAGCATCTGCTGCTCGCCGCCGGACATCGTGCCCGCCTTCTGCTTCTCGCGCTCCTTGAGGCGCGGGAAGAGGTCGAAGACGCGCTCCATGTCCGCCTCGATCTCGTCCTTGTCGTTGCGCAGGAAGGCGCCGAGGTCGAGGTTCTCGCGCACGGTCATGCGCGGAAAGCAGTGGCGGCCCTCCGGGGACTGGGCGATCCCGAGCCCGACGATGTCCTGCGGCGGGCGCTCGGTGATGTCCTGCCCGGCGAAGCGGATGCTGCCGCGCCGCGCCGGCGTCAGCCCGGAGATCGAGCGCAGCGTCGTGGACTTCCCGGCGCCGTTGGAGCCGATCAGCGTGACGATCTCGCCCTCCTCGACGGTCAGCGAGATGCCCTTCAGCGCCTGGATGTTCCCGTAGTAGGTCTGGATGTCCTCGACCTCGAGCAGGCTCACCCGTGATCCTCCTGGGACTCGCGCTTGCCGAGGTAGGCCTCGACCACCCGCGGATCGCGGCGGACGTCGAGCGGCTCGCCCTCGGCGATCTTCTCGCCGTGGTCGAGCACCGTGATCCGCTCGGAGACGCCCATCACGACCTTCATGTCGTGCTCGATGAGCAGCACCGTGAGGCCGCGCTCGTCGCGCAGGCGCCGGATGAAGCCCGTCAGCTGAGCGGACTCGTTGGGGTTCATGCCGGCCGTCGGCTCGTCGAGCAGCAGCAGCTTCGGGTCCGAGGCGAGCGCGCGCGCGATCTCGACGCGCCGCTGGTCGCCGTAGGAGAGGTTCACCGCGCGCTGGTCGAAGACGTCCTCGCGCAGACCGGCGTACGCGAGCATCTCGCGCGCGTGGTCGAGCGCCGCCTGCTCCTCCCGCCGCTGCTTGGGCGTGCGCAGGATCGAGCCGACGAGGCCGGCGCCCATCCGCGCGTGCTGGCCGACGAGCACGTTCTCGACGGCGGTCATCGTCCCGAACAGGCGGATGTTCTGGAACGTCCGGGCGATCCCGGCGGCGGTGATGAGGTCCGGGCGGCGCTCGGTGATGTCCTGCCCGGCGAAGGTGACGCGACCGAAGGTCGGGCGGTAGAGCCCGGTCAGCATGTTGAAGAACGTCGTCTTCCCCGCGCCGTTGGGCCCGATGATCGAGACGATCGACTGCTCGGGGATCTCGAACGAGACGTCGCTCACGGCGGCCAGGCCGCCGAAGTGCTTGGAGATGTGCTCGGCGGCCAGGATCGGCGGGCCGAACTCCCGGGCGCCGTCGCCGCCGGTCTCCGCGGGGACCGTGCTCACCGGTGCTCCTCGTCGTAGAGCGACTCCTGGACGTCGATGTCCTCGCGCAGCTCCATCCGGTGGCGGCGTTCGGGCAAGAGGCCCTCCGGGCGCATGATCATGACGATCACGAGCAGGAAGCCGAAGATCCCGAAGCCCAGATCGGCGAGCTGGAAGTCCAGGCCGAGGCTGTCGGGAACGCCGTTGAGCACGTCCGGGATCAGCCGGT
>JALOLQ010000119.1 GCA_025455895.1 Solirubrobacteraceae bacterium | reverse complement strand
AGGGTTACGGCGACCCGTCCCCGTCCGGTGCCGCGAAGCGGAAGCCGACGCCGCGCACGGTCTCGATCCAGCGCGGCTCGGCGGCGTCGTCGTGGAGCTTGCGCCGCAGCCAGCCGACATGGACGTCGAGGGTCTTCGTCGAGCCGAACCAGTTCTCGTCCCACACGCGCGCCATCAGGTCCTCGCGCGTGACGACCCTCCCGGCGTTCGCGGCCAGCTCGAGCAGCAGGTCGTACTCCTTGCGGCTGAGCTCGACCTCCGCGTCGCCGAGGCGCACGCGGCGCGCGGCCGGGTCGATCGTCAGCTCCCGCACGATGATCGGCTCCGGTGGCGCGCCGTCCTCGGCCGGGCGCTCGGCGCTGCGGCGCAGCACCGCCCGGATGCGCGCCACGACCTCGGCCGACGAGAACGGCTTGACGACATAGTCGTCGGCGCCGATCTCGAGGCCGACGACGCGGTCGGTCTCCGTCCCGCGTGCGGTGAGCATGATGATCGGCACGCGCGAGCGGGTGCGCAGCTCGCGGGCGACGTCGCGCCCGTCACCGTCGGGGAGGTTGAGATCGAGCAGGACGAGGTCGGGCCGGTCGCGGTCGAAGCGCTCGACCGCCGCCGCCGCCGTCGGAGCGATCGTCGCCTCGAAGCCCTCCCGGGCGAGCAGCCGCGCGAACGGCTCGGCGATCGACGCCTCGTCCTCCACCAGCAGGATCCGCGGGCCGGGCACCGCCGCAGCGTACCCCGGGATCCGGGCGCCCGGCCGGGCTTTGCCGAACCTTTCCCCGCGGTTGCCGGAGCGTTGGCAGCGACCCCGGCACCCTGCCGGTCATGAAGCTCTCCCGGACCCACCTCGCCGCCGGCGGCACGGCCGTCGCCCTCGGCGCCCTCGCGGCCGTCGCGCTCGGCGCATCCGGCGGCGAGCCGGCCGCGCAGGTCGAGGCCGTCCCCGGCCCACCGCCGGTGGAGATCCGCACCGTGGTCGTGCGCCGAACCGTCCGCGAGGTCCTCCCCGGCTCCGCCTCCCGCCGACGAGGTCGTCCGCGCCTCGCAGCCCGCCCCCGCGCCCGCGCCCGCCTCCGAGCCGCTGCGGAGCAGCACCAGCGGCGCCTCGGATGACGGCGCGCACGAGGACCGCTACGAGCGCGAGGACGACGAGCACGAGGACGAGGGCGGCGATGACTGATCCGCGCCCGACCCCCCGCCGCCGTCCCGCGCGGGCGGCCGGCCGCTCGGCCCTCGCCGTCTACGCGACGTGCGCGGCGCTCTTCCTGCTCGTGACGGGGTTCCTCGGGGTGCGCGTCGCCCAGGGTCAGGACCCGTCGCTCGGTGCCGCCAACCCGGCGCAGGTCGCACAGGCGCAGCCGGCTCGCCGCGTGCTCGTGCGCAAGGTGGTCGTCACCCGGCACGTGACCGTGATCAGAGCCGCGTCGGCGGGCTCGGGCAGCGCAACGGCCGCGCCGGCCCCCGCCCCGGCGAACGCGCCGGTCCGGAGCAGCACCCCGGTGGTCACCGCGGCTTCCGCTCCGGCCCCTGCTCCCGCCCCGGTCCGAACCGCCACGTCATGACTCTCACGAGCCGCTCAGAGACCGACGCGACCCTGCCCGGGATGGTCCCGGTCGACCACCGCTTCTCGCTCATGGGCACGCACCTGCGCCTGGTCATCGGCACGCCGGCGCGTCCCGGCGTGCCCGCTCCCGCGGAGACCGACGAGCGCGTCGTCGCGCTGCTCGAGGACTACGAGGCGCGGCTCTCGCGCTTTCGCCCGGGCTCCGACCTCGCGCGCCTCAACGCCGACCCGCGCGCGACCGTGCCCGCCTCCCCGCTGCTGCGCGACGCCGTGCGCGCGGCGCTCGAGGCGGCCGAGCGCACCGGCGGCCTGGTCGACCCGACGCTGCTGCCCGCGCTCGAGGCCGCCGGCTACCGCGAGTCGTGGGACCGCGCGCGCCGCGTGCCGCTCGCCGAGGCCCTCGCCGCCGCCGGGACCGAGCGCCGGCCCGCCGGTCCCGACCCCGCCGCGCGGTGGCGCGAGATCGCCGTCGACGCTGCGGCCGGCACCATCACCCGCCCGCCGGGGCTGCGCCTGGACACCGGCGGCACCGGCAAGGGCCACGCCGCCGACCTCGCCGCCGAGCTGCTCGACGGCTACGACGCGTGGGCCGTGGACTGCGGCGGTGACCTGCGCGTCGGCGGCACGGCCGGCCTCGTCCGCGACGTCGAGGTCGAGCACCCCTTCACCGGCGAGACGCTCGACCGCGTGCGCGTGCGCACCGGCGCCATCGCCACCTCCGGGCTGCGCTCACGGATCTGGCGCGCCGCGAACGGCGACATCGCCCACCACCTGCTCGACCCCGCGACCGGCGAGCCCGCCTTCACCGGCCTCGTGGCCGTGACCGCCCTCGCCCCGACCGCCGTCCAGGCCGAGGCGCTCGCCAAGGCCGCGCTGCTCAGCGGCCCCGGCCGCGCGCGCACGCTGCTCGCGCGCCACGGCGGCATCGCCGTGCACGACGACGGCACCCCCGAGCGCGTCGGCCGCCTCGAGCCCGCGCCGCGCGTGCGCATCCGCCTGCCCCTCCCCGCCTCGACCAGGAGCGCCGCATGACCGGCCCGAACCCCCTCGACTACGGCTGGTGGCTGGCGTCCCGCTCGGCGGGCGTCGTCGCGCTGCTCGCCGTCTCGATCAGCGTGATCGTCGGCCTGATGATGGCCAACGGCCTGCCGAAGCGGCCGGGCGCGAAGAAGCGTCTGCTCGCGGTGCACGAGTCGACGGCGCTCGCCGGGCTCGTGGCGATCGCCGTCCACGGCGTGACGCTGCTGGGCGACGCCTGGCTGAACCCGACGCTGAGCCAGATCGCGATCCCGTTCACGATGGACTACCGGCCGGTCTTCACCGGCCTCGGCATCATCGGCGGCTGGCTCGCCGCGCTGCTCGGCCTGAGCTTCTACCTGCGCCGGCACATCGGCGCGAAGCGCTGGCGCTCGCTGCACCGCGCGACGATCGCCGTCTGGGCGCTGGCCGTGATCCACGTGATCGGCGGCGGCACCGACGCGACCCAGGTCTGGATGCAGGCGATCCTGCTGCTCACCGGCGTGCCGATCGTGTTCCTGTTCCTGCGCCGGATCCTGCCGGCCGACGAGCCGCGCCGGCCGGTCGCGGCCCGCGCCGTGCGCGGCGAGGCCGCCCGATGACCCCCGGCGTCTTCGGCTCCAGCCGGCCCGTCATGCGCCCGCGGACCGCCGAGCGACTGCGCCTCCTGCGCCGCACGCTCGCCGCGAGCGCGGCGCTGTTCGCCGCACTGCTCGTGCTGCTCGCCGCGCAGCTCGCGCTCGGGCGCGATCCCGCCGTCCGCGACGGCGCGGCCCGCGGCGCCGGCGAGCCGACGCAGACCGCGGCCGTCCCCGAGGCCGAGGCATCGATCGGCGACGTGGTCGTGAGCACGGTGCTCAGCGCCCTCGCCGGTGACGAGGACGACGAGGAGAGCGGTCAGGAGTCCGCGCCGGCGCTGCGCTCCGGGACGTCGTAGCGCGGCCGCCGGCGGCCTGTCGTCCGCGCCTGCTTGGCGCGCGAGGCTCTCAGACCCCTCTCAGGGACCGCGGCCACCCTGAGGCCATGCTCGATCGCCTCCTCTCCTCCCGCCGCAGCGTCGTCGCCGCCCTCGGAACGGCCGGCGCGCTCTTCCTCGTCGTCGTTGCCCTGCTCGCCGTCCGAATGGGGCTCGGCGACGACCCGGCCCTGGGCCGTGACGGCGCCCGCGACGGCCGCCCACCGGCGACCCGGGTCGAGGCTCCGCAGACCGACGACCGGGGCTGGCGCGACGACGGCGGCCAGACCTACGACGACGGCCAGGGCTACCAGCAGCCCCAGCAGCAGGGCGGCGCCCCGCTGCAGAGCGGCACGTCCTAGACCGTGCGCAGCAGGTCGATCTTCGGGTTCGGGACCGGCTCGGGCCCGGACCAGTCGTAGAAGCCCAGCCCGGTCTTCTTCCCGTACCAGCCCGCCGCGATCATCTTGCGCAGCAGCGGCGGGGTGGCGAACCGCGCGTCGCGGTACTCCTCGTACATCCCCTCCGCGGCGCGCGAGAGCGTCTCGAGGCCGACGAAGTCGTTCAGGGTCAGCGGGCCCATCGGGTGGCCGGCGCCGAGGCGGAACCCGGCGTCGATCGCCTCGATCGAGCCGATGCCCTCCTCGAAGCCGCGGATCGCGTCGAGCATGAACGGCACGAGGATCCGGTTCACGAGGAAGCCCGCGCGGTCGCGCGTCTCGACCGCCGTCTTGCCGATCCGCTCGCCGTAGGCGATCCCGGCGCGCACGGCCTCGTCGGAGGCGGCGATCGTCCGCACGACCTCGACCAGGCGCATCACCTGGACCGGGTTGAAGAAGTGCAGGCCGATGAAGCGGTCCGGGCGCGAGGTGACGGCGGCCTGGTCGATCACGGCCAGTGACGAGGTGTTCGTCGCGAAGATGCACGACGGCTGGACGGCCTCGTCGAGCGTGCGCCAGAGGCCGTTCTTCGCCTCGAGGTTCTCGACGATCGCCTCGATCACCATGTCGCAGCCGGCCAGCGCGGCGACGTCGGTGGCGCCGGTCAGGCGCGCGAGGATCGCCTCGCCGTCGGCGGCGCCGAGCTTCTCCTTGGCGACCGCCTTCTCGACCTGGCCGCGGACGACGCCGAGGCCCTTCTCGAGCGCGGCCCCGTCGGCGTCCACGAGCACGACCTCGTAGCCCGCCTGGGCCGACACCTGGGCGATGCCGTGGCCCATGAGCCCGGCGCCCACGACGCCGATCGTCTTCAGTTCCGTCACCTGCGCGCCTTTCCGAGGGTCCGCCGAACGGCGGCGAACCCTAGCTCAGGCGGCGACGCGGGCGGTGAGCGACGCGGCGACCGCGGTGGCCACGCCGCGGTCGTAGGTGAGCACGTAGTCGTAGACGGGCTCGCCGTCCGGCCCGGGCATGCTGCGCTCGTGTGCGACGAGCGCCGCGGCGTAGTGCGGGCCGACGACGGCGATCGTCCACTCCCCGTGCACCGGGTCGCCGCTGCCGGGCGCGGCGCCGTGCACGCCGGGGGCGACGTCGGCGGGGACGTCGCGGCCCATCACCGCGCAGAAGGCGAGGTCGGCGCCGAGACGCGCGTAGCGCCCGCGCAGGGCGTCGGTGAACCGCCGGTCGCGGTCGAAGGCGGCGACGAGGACGGCGGTGCGGCCCAGGCCGCCGGCCTGATCCTCGAGGTGCTCGGTCATCGCCAGCAGCAGCGGCTGGGTCGCCGGGCGCGGCGGGCGGCCGCCGGCCACGAGCTCGAACGGCGCGAGGTCGCGGGGGTCGCGGTGGCGGCCGGGCTGGACGACCATCCCGTCGGGCGGTGCGGGCAGGTCGATCGCGATCTCGCGGCGGCCGTAGAGCCAGCCCTGGGCGAGCGTGGCGCCGAGCGCATCGCCGGCGCGCGCCTGCTCGGGCGTCTCGACGCCCTCGACGAGGATCGTCGCCCCGGAGCGCTCGGCCTGCGCGGCGACCGCGTGCACGACCTCGGCGATCTCGGCGTCCGGGCTGTTCTGCACGAGCGCGAGGTCGAGCTTGATCACCTCGGGCGCGAGCAGGCTCATCATCGCCAGCGTGTCCGCGTCCGTCCCGACGTCGTCGAGGGCGACCGCGACGCCCATCGCGCGCATGTCGGCGACGTGCCCGAGCAGCGCGCCGGGCCGCTGCGTGAGCGCGCGCTCGGTGACCTCCACGCAGACGGTCATCTGCCCGCTGGCGCGCGCGTAGAGGTCGCGCAGCTCGAGCGGCAGGAAGCCGGAGGTGTCCGGCTCGATGTTCAGGAACAGGATGCAGGGCGAGCGCACGCCGGCCTCGAGCGCCCGCCGCAGCGCGTTGCGCTGGCAGAGCCAGTCGAGCTCCTCGAGCCGGCCGGCGGCGCGGGCCGCGGCGAACAGGTGGTCGGGACGCTCGAGCGCGGAGCCGCGCGGTCCGCGGGCCAGGGCCTCCCAGCCCACGACGCGACCGGTCGCCAGCTCGACGACCGGCTGGAAGCCGGCCTGGACCGCACCCTCGGCGAGGATGTCGGCCAGCTCGTTGCGCTCGGACCGCGTGATCCCTCGCGGTGGCGTGATCGTCCCTGCTCTCGTCACGAGCATCGTGTTCTCGTTCGGCGCGAGCATCGCCGAACGTGATTCGCCGCCGAGGCCCCTGCTCCCTGCCTGGAGGTTCGGCCGCCGAACGTCCAGGAAAGCGGCAGCGCTGGACGGATGTCGCAGGAACCGGGCGCCCGCGGGCTCGTCCCGGCCCCGGTCGCGGCCGGGAACTAGACTCGCCGCCCATGACCCACACCGTCGCGATCCTCGGCGCCACCGGCGACCTCGGCTACGGCCTCGCCGTCCGCTGGTGCTCGGCCGGCGTCCCCATCGTCATCGGCTCGCGCGACGCCGCGCGGGCGCAGGAGGCGGCTGAGCGCGTGCGCGCGGCGGTCCCCTCGGCGGACGTGCGCGGGCTCGAGAACGCCGAGGCCGCCGCCGCGGCGCCCGTCGTCGTCATGTCGGTCCCGTTCACCGGCGCCGCCGCGACCTACAAGGCGATCGCCGAGGCGCTCCAGCCCGGCACGCTCGTGATCGACGCGACCGTCCCG
>JALOLQ010000118.1 GCA_025455895.1 Solirubrobacteraceae bacterium | reverse complement strand
GCTCGCGCACACCGCCGAGCACGTCGAGCGCACCCTGGAGGCCGCGGCCGCCGCGTTCGCGGAGGTCGCGTGAGCGCCGTCACCGCCGCGGCGCTCGAGCGCGTGAGCGCGGCGCTGCGCGAGGATGGGGGCCTGCTGGCCGGCGCGCTGCTGCCCGGCGGCCCCCTGGTCCCCGCGGACGATCCGCACGCCGGGGCGCTCGCCGCGCGCGGCCCGCGCGCGGCGGCGGACCCCGAGGTCGTGGCCGCCGTCGTCGAGGCCGCGCGCGAGGGGCACCTGCTGCACCACGGGCGCTCGCGCCTGCTCGACACGACCGACGGCGACCTCGCGCTGCTGGCCGGCGATCGGCTCTACGCGCTCGGCCTGGCCTGGCTCGCCGACCTCGGCGACGTCGACGCCGTCCGCGAGCTGGCGGACGTGATCGCGCTCTGCGCGCTCGCCCAGGCCGCCGGCGACGACGCGCTCGCCGAGGCCGTCTGGCTGGCCGGCGCGAGCGCGATCGGCTGGGGCACGGACCCCGGCCTGGAGGCCGCGAAGGGCGCCGTACGCAGGGAGGAACCGGGCGCCGCCGAGCAGCTGATGGCCGCGGCGCGCCAGGTCGCGGGCGACGTGGCGCCCGCACGCTGACCTGGCGCCTTGCTCGCCACGCGGCACCGTAGACTTAGCGCCCGCTAAGGTTCGCGCCCGGTGAGCGGCGCGCAGCCGCCGCGTGACGCTGGAGTTTCTGTGCCTGAGCGCAAGCAGCCCAAGAGCAAGTACACGACCGATCGCCAGATCCCGGGCGCCTTCGAGGGCGAGACCGTGACGCGGCGCCGCTTCATGAGCGGGACCGGCCTCGCCGTCGGCGGCATCGCCTCCGCGGCGTTCGCGCTGCCCGCGCTGGGCTTCGCGCTCGGCCCGGTGTTCGAGGAGTTCGACCAGCCCTGGCAGCCGGTCGGCAAGATCACCGAGTTCGGGTCGGACACGTACGTCGCCCGGACGATCACGCTCGTGCCGGAGATCGGCGACGCGGGCAAGTCGACCGTCTTCATGCGGCGCTTCAACCCGGCCGTCGACACCGAGGACCGCGACGAGTACAACGAGTACATCGCCGTCTCGAGCGCGTGCATGCACCTGGGCTGCCCGGTGAACTACGTGTCGTCCTCGCAGCGCTTCATCTGCCCCTGCCACGGCGGCGTGTACGACTTCGTCGGCAAGGTCGCCGGCGGCCCGCCCGTGCGCCCGCTGGACCGCTTCTACACGCGGGTGCGCGCCGGCATCGTCGAGATCGGCCCGCGGTTCTCGGTGAACAGCGAGCTGCAGCGCTTCTCCCCGCGCGATCCCGGCGAGCCGCTCGACGGGGTCGGCCAGTACCTCTACCCCTCCACGCCCGACCTGCGCAAGCTCGACACCAACTAGGCCATGCCCAAGCTCAAGGTTCCCAGCCCGCCCGCGCCGCTTCAGCCGAAGCCCAAGCGCCCCGGCAAGAAGACCGGCCCCGAGGGCCCGGTCGAGCACGGCCACGAGGCCACGGCCAGCACGATCGGCTGGATCGACGAGCGCACGTCGCTGTCGGGGGCCGGCCGCTGGATGATGTTCCGCAAGGTCCCGAAGGGGACCAACTGGTTCTACACGCTCGGCTCGGCGACGATGTTCGCGTTCCTCTCGCAGGCCGTCACCGGCGTCGTGCTCGCGATGTACTACGAGCCCGAGCCGACGCGCGCGTACGAGTCGATCCGGCGCATCAACAACGAGGTCTTCCTCGGCGAGCTCGTGCACGCGATGCACAAGTGGGGCTCGACGGTGATGGTGATCCTCATCTTCCTGCACATGGGCAGGACGTTCTTCTTCGGCGCCTACAAGTACCCGCGCGAGCTGAACTGGGTGATCGGCGTCGTGCTGCTGATCCTCACGATGACGATGTCGTTCACCGGCTACCTGCTGCCGTTCGACCAGCGCTCCTACTGGGCCTCGATCGTCGGCGTGAACATCAACGGCACCGGCCCGCTCGTCGGCCCGTACCTCTCGGACTTCCTGCGCGCCGGCCCGTACTTCGGGGCCACGACGCTCTCGCGCTTCTACGCCATCCACATGATGGCCGTGCCCGGCGCGATCGCCGCGCTGATCGGCTTCCACCTGTACCTCGTCGCGAAGCTCGGGACCACCGCACCGCCGTGGATCCGCGCCGAGGCGCCCGAGGCCACGCGCGAGGAGAAGGTGGCGGCATGAACAAGCAGGAGAAGGAGCGGTACCTCCGCGAGTACGGGATCCTGAAGGCCCAGGGGAAGCCGTTCTTCCCCTACGCGGTCGCCAAGGACGGGGCGATGGCGATCCTCGTGATGGTCGTCATCCTCGCGATGGCGATCATCCTGGGCGCGGAGCTCGGGCCGAAGGCCGATCCGACCTCGACGACCTACACGCCGCGCCCGGAGTGGTACTTCTTCTTCCTCTTCGAGCTGCTGAAGGTCATCAAGCCGCCGGAGCTGGTCCCGTTCGCGACGATCGGCGTGCCGACGGTCGCGATGATCCTGCTCTTCCTGCTGCCGTTCTACGACCGCAACCCCGAGCGCCGTCCCGAGCGCCGCCCGATCGCCACCACCGCCGGCATCCTCACGATCGCCGCGATGGGCTACCTCACCTACCTCGGCGCCGCCGCCGGCCCGCCGACCGAGATCGACATCCCGGTGCCGGCGAACGTCAAGGCCCAGGGTCCCGCCGCCGTGGCCGACTTCGAGGCCGGCGCCCAGGTCGTCGCCCAGTCCGGCTGCGCGGCCTGTCACAAGTTCGGCGAGAACGGCAACGACGGCCCCGGCCCGGAGCTCACCGAGATCGGCCAGCGCCTCCCGGCCCCGGCGATCGAGCGCACCCTGCTGAACCCGACGGCGCCGATGCCGTCGTACGCGGGCGTCCAGCAGGACAGCCCCGAGCAGTTCGCGCAGATGGTGACGTTCCTCTCCGAGCTCAAGGCCGAGGAGTAGCCGGCGGCGCCCGGGCGCCGCCCCGCACCCCATGGAGGCGCACGGGCCGGCCAGCGGCACGCTCGACGAGCCGCAGGTCCGGGCGATGTTCGACCGGATCTCCGGGGTCTACGACCGGATGAACTCGGTCATGACCGCCGGGCTGCACCACCACTGGCGCCGCCGCGCCGCGGACCTCGCCCAGGTCGGGCCGGGGGACCGCGTGCTCGACGTCGCCACCGGGACGGGGGACCTGGCGATCGAGCTCGCCCGCCGCGTCGGGCCGACGGGCTCGGTGATCGGCTCGGACTTCTCCGAGCAGATGCTCGACCACGCGCGCGTGAAGGACCCGGCGATCACCTGGGAGTGGGGCAACGCGCTCGAGCTGCCCTACGAGAGCGGTCGCTTCGATGCGGTCACCGTCGGCTTCGGCGCCCGCAACTTCGCCGACCTCGACCGCGGCCTCGCGGAGATGGCGCGCGTCAGCGCTCCGGGCGGGCACGTCGTCGTGCTGGAGATCACGACGCCCACCCGCCCCCCGCTGTCGAGCTTCTACTCCGCCTGGTTCGACCGCGTGGTCCCGCTGATCGGCCGCCTGGCCGGAGACCCCGACGCCTACACGTACCTCCCCAACTCGGTGAAGCGCTTCCCCGGGCCGCACGAGCTCGCGCAGCGGCTCGCCGGCGCCGGGCTCGAGGACGTGCGCTACCTGCTCACCGCCGGCGGGATCATCGCGATCCACGCCGGGCGCAAGCCGTGACGGAGAGCCGCGCCGCGACCGCTCCCGAGACCGCCGAGCTCGTGAGCGCGGGCGGCGCGCACGTCCCCGGGCTCCTGGGGCGGATCGAGCAGCGCCTGCGCGAGGCCGCCGGCGGGCACGGCGCGCTCCTCGCCGAGCACGCCGGCGCGACGATCGCCGCCGGCGGCAAGCGCCTGCGACCGCTGCTCGTCGTCCTCGCCGCCGGCGAGCCCGCCGACGCCGGGGCGGCCGACGCGGTCGTCCGCGCCGGGACGGCGGTCGAGCTCGTGCACTCCGCGACGCTCGTCCACGACGACGTGCTCGACGCCGCGGATCTGCGGCGCGGTCGCCCGACCGTCGTGGCGACCGGCGGTCGCGTGCTCGCCACCGCCACCGGCGACGTGCTCTTCGCGCGCGCCTTCGCCGAGCTCACCCAGTCCGGCGACCCGGAGCCGGTGCGTGCGCTCAGCGCCGCCTGCTCGGGGCTCGCGCGCGGCGAGCTGCTTCAGCGCGCCGACGCGTGGGACGCCGGGATCCCGCTCGAGCGCTACCTGCTGCGCTGCGAGCTCAAGACCGCGCGCCTGTTCGAGGCGGCCTGCCGGCTCGGGACGCTCGCCGCGGGCGAGCCCACGCTCGACCTCGGGGCGTTCGGGCGGCGGATCGGCCTGGCCTTCCAGCTGCTCGACGACGTCCTCGACGTCTCCGGGCCCGCCGAGCGGACCGGCAAGCACCGCGGCACCGATCTCCTCGACGGCACCGTGACGCTGCCGTTCATCGTCGCCCGCGACCGTGATCCGCAGCTCGCCGCGCTCGACCCGCGCTCGATCACGACGCCCGTGCAGGCCGAGGACGTGTGCGAGCGGATCGTCGCCACCGGCGCGCTCGACGAGGCCCGCGCCCGCGCGCTCGGGCTCGTCGCCGAGGCCAAGGCGCAGCTCGACCCCGCCGTGCTGGGCGCCGCCCGCGCCGAGGCGCTCGGGCTCGTCGCCGACGGCGTCGTCGCGCGCTACCGCTGAGCGCGCGCGGGGCTGAGAACCTGTTTGAGAAAGCCGGCGGCCGTCGGGGACGACGCCCACCGGCTCGTTCCGAAACAGGCTCTTAGAAGTCCTCGGGGAGCACGAGCCCCGAGTCGAGCGCCGCCGCGAACCGCGCGACCTCGTCCTCGACGTTCTGCTCGACCGTCTCGTGCAGCGCGCGGGCGAGGATCGCCGCGCCGCGCTCGAGCTCGAGGTCGTAGTGGTCGACCACCTCGTCCTCGACGACGACCGTTCCGCGCTGCTCGCAGTTCGGGCAGCGCAGCTCCAGGCGCCAGTGGCGCGGCCCGGCCTCGTCCCAGTCGACCGGCTGCACGAACGCGCAGCCGCACGCCCCGCAGAGGGTCAGGTCGTGGGCGACCTCCGCGAGTCGGGCGGCGCGTTCGTCGAGGACGCTCGCGCCCGGGTCCTCGGCCACGAACGGCTCCGGCATCGGCGGCTCGTCGAGGTAGACGATCTCGATCGTCCGGCCGGACGGCAGGGTGACCTGGCGGGTCTGCGAGGGGGTGTGGGGATCGGGGCGCATCGGCGGGGGTGCTGGAGAGGGATACGGGGGCTCCGCTTTCCGAGCGCATCGGCGCGGAGCCACGGCCACTTGAACACGGCTGGACGGAAAAAGGTGCGGCGCACGGGCGCCGGGCCCGCACGCGGGGCCGGTGGTCCACCCCGGCCTCACGCGGCGGTACGCTGCGCACATGCCCTCGATCGGACCGCTCGAGCTGGTGATCCTGCTGGTGATCGTCCTGCTCATCTTCGGGCCCAAGCGGCTGCCCGGGCTGGGCCGCCAGCTCGGCGGCGGCATGCGCGAGTTCCGGGACTCGATCACCGGCCGGGACAAGGACGAGCCCGAGCGCGAGGACATCGCCGAGCCGGCCGCGCCCGCCCCGGCCCTCGAGGCGGCGCCGGCC
>JALOLQ010000117.1 GCA_025455895.1 Solirubrobacteraceae bacterium | reverse complement strand
ATGCCGGCGTTGGCACCGATCAGGCAGCCGTCGCCGACGCGGATGACCTCGGTCCCGCCGCCGGAGAGCGTGCCCATGACCGACGCGCCGCCGCCGAGGTCCGAGCCCGCCCCGACGACGACCCCCGCGCTGATCCGGCCCTCGACCATCGAGGCGCCGAGCGTGCCGGCGTTGAAGTTCACGAAGCCCTCGTGCATGACGGTCGTCCCGTCCGCCAGGTGCGCGCCGAGCCGCACGCGGTCGGCGTCGGCGATCCGCACGCCGCCGGGCACGACGTAGTCGGTCATCCGCGGGAACTTGTCGACCCCGAACACCTCGAGCCGCCGACCGTGCGCGAGGTAGCGCATCCGCGTGGCCTCGAAGCCCGCGACCTCGCACGGTCCCGCGCTCGTCCAGACGACGTTGGCGAGCACGCCGAAGACGCCGTCCATCGCGATCGTGCGCGGCGCGACCCGGCGCTGGGAGAGCAGCTGCAGGCGCAGGTAGGCGTCATGGGCGTCGGCCGGCGGCTGCTGGAGGTCGCCGATCACGGTCAGCACCGGCGCGAGGCGCACGCGGCGCAGCTCGTCGCGGCCGGCGGCCTCGGCGACGCCCTCCGCACCCAGGCGGGCAGCGTGGTGGGCGTCGATCTCGCGCGTCCCGGGGGGCGCCCCCTCGGGCGGCGCGCCGAGCTCCGGTGCGGGGTAGAGCGTGTCGAGCACGACCCCGCCGTCGGTGATCGTGGCCAGGCCGACGGCCCAGGCCCCGGAGGTGATCGTCTCGCTCACGGGCGCCAACCTACTGCGCGAGTGCGCCGAGGGCCTCGGCGGCCTCGCGGCACTGCTCGAGCGCCGGCACGAGCGCGATCCGCACGTGGCCCTCGCCGCCGGCGCCGAAGAACGTCCCGGGCGCGACGACGAGCCCGTGCCCGAGCAGCCGCTCGGCGAGCGCCTCCGCATCTCCGTCCCCGGGCACGCGGCACCAGAGGAAGAACCCGGCGTCGCCGCCGACCGCCTCGAGGCCCGCGGCCTCGAGCGCGGGGGCGAGCACGGCGCGCTTGGCGCGGTAGCGCTCGCGGGCCTCCTCGACGTGGCGCTCGTCGTTCCAGGCCGCGATCGAGGCGCGTTGCACGAACGCCTGGGGGGTCACGCCGACCGACGGGCGCACCTGCTTGAGCGCCGCGATGAGGAGCGGGTCGCCGGCGACGAAGCCCGAGCGGTAGCCGGGCATCGAGGAGCGCTTGGAGAGCGAGTGGAAGGCGAGCACGTGGGTGGGGTCGTCGACCTCGAGCACGGACGCGGGCGGCCCGCCGTCGAGCCAGATCTCCGAGTACGCCTCGTCGGAGGCGAGCACGACCCCGTGGCGCCGGCAGCGCGCCGCCAGGTCCTCGTAGAAGGCCCTCGGCGCCCGGGCGCCCGTCGGGTTGCCGGGGTGGTTGACCCACAGCAGCGCGAGCCGCCGCCAGACCTCGTCGGGCAGCCGGTCGTAGGCCGGCAGCCAGCCGGACTGCGGGTCCAGCGGGACGTGGACGACCTGGGCGCCCGCGAACCGCGCGCCGCGCTCGGGGACCGGATAGCCCGGAGTCGTCACCGCGACGAGATCGCGCTCGGAGCCGCGGCCGACGAGCACCTGGGCGAGGTGCCAGATCGCCTCCTTGCTCCCGAGCGTCGGCAGGATCTCGATCCCGGGGTCGAGCCGCGCACCGAAGCGGCGCCCGACCCAGCCGGCGATCGCCTCGCGCAGCTCGGGCAGCCCGGCGGCCAGGGGGTAGGCCGAGACGGGCTCGGCCTCGACCGCCGCGATGAGCGCGCGCCGGATGAGGTCCGGCACGGGCTCGCGCGGCTCCCCGACCCCGAAGTCGATCAGCCGCGCCCCGCGGGCCTCGAGGGCGGCGCGGGCGTCGGTCAGCCGCGCGAACGGGTAGGTGCCGAGCTCGTCGAGGAGCGGGTTGAGCTGCACCGCTCAGCCGCCTCGCAGGAAGGCCTCGAGCGTGCGGTGGCAGGCGGCGAGCGCCGTGGCGCTCACGTGCTCGCCGCGCGTGTGCGCCTGCGCGGGATCCCCGGGCCCGAGGTTCACGGCGTCCACGCCCGCGACGCCGAACTCCGCGACGGGCGTCCACGCCTGCTTGGGCGCGACGGCGAGGTCTCCGGCGCGCCGCAGCGCGGCGACGAGCGGGTTGTCCTGCGGAACCGGTCCGGAGGGCGCGTTCGAAGCGATCTCGAGCGTCCCGTCGGCGCCGCACCAGCCGCGGAGCCGCGCCTCGGCCTCCGCGGCGCCGAGGCCCGGCGGGTAGCGGTAGTTGACCCGGGCGACCGCGCGGTCCGGGATGACGTTCTGCGCGACCCCGCTCTCGAGCATCGTCACCGAGACGACCTCGGCGTACTCGAGCCCGCCGATCTCGTGGTGGACGGCCTCGACGGCGTCGAGGGCGACGACGCCGTGCGCGGCGCGGTGCAGCGCGTTGTCGGCGAGCCACGGGCGCGCGGAGTGCCCGCTCGTGCCCGAGAACGTCCAGGTGGCGTTGACGTTGCCCAGGCAGCCGAGCTGCAGGGTGTTGTCCGTCGGCTCCATGACGATCGCCAGGTCGGCCTCGCGCAGTCCGGGTTCGCGCTCGAGCAGCGGCGCCAGCGCGCTCTCGCTCTGGGGCAGCTCCTCGCGCCCGAAGAAGACGTAGCCGACGTCGACGGCGCCGCCGGCGCCCGCGAGCGCCAGCTCGACCATGACGGCCAGCGCGCCCTTCATGTCGGCGGCGCCGAGGCCGTGAACGTCGCCGCCGGCGAGGCGGCCGGGCAGGTTGCCCTGGGCGGGGACGGTGTCGAAGTGCCCGGCGAGCAGGACGAGCGGGCGTTCACCTCGCGCGGTCGTTCCGGCCAGGACGCAGGTGTCGCCCGCGTCACGCACCGCCGCGCCCCCGGCCTCGAGCACGCCGAGCACGTGCGCGGCGAGCGGCGCCTCCTCGCGCGAGGGCGAGGGGACGTCCACGAGCTCCAGCGTGCGCGCGGCGAGGCGCTCGGCGAGGGCGTCGGTCACGCCCGGGACGCTAGACGACGAGCAGGCCGGGCGCCGGGACGGCGATCGCGCCGCAGCGCCGGCCGCGCCCCTCCGCGTCCAGCCGCGCGGTGAGCGCGGCGGCGATCGCGTCGCGCTGGTCCTGGTTCGTGCGCGCGGGGAGCCCGCTCAGGCCCAGGCGCGCGAGGCCCGCCGTGCTCCATGCGGCGCGGCTGCGCCCGCCCCGGGGGCCGAGCCACGCCGTCCACGAGGCGGTGGGGAAGACCTCGACGGCACCGGGCAGCGCCGCGTGGACGGCGAGCCCGACGCGGATCCACGCGTAGTAGGGATTCCCGCCGTGCACCGTCGCCGCGTCGGGCGTGTAGCGGATGGCCACCCCGGTCACGCGCACCAGCTCGCGCTCGTCGGCGCGGCTGCGCGCCCCGTCGGGTGCGCACGCGCAGGGAGCGTCGACGCCGCACGCCCGCGCGCCGTGCTCGCGGGCCAGGCGACGCACGTCGTCCACACCGCACCCGGCGACGAGCGCGACGAGCCGGGACCCGTCGAGGACCGCGACGTCGCAGCCCTTACGCGGCCCGCCGACGTCGACCCCGAGCGCGATCACCGCTCGACGATGACGTTCGTCGCCTTGACGACCGCCGTGGCCGGCGCGCCCGGCTCGAGCCCGAGATCGTCCGCGGCCTCGCGGCTCATGAGCGCGACGACACGGAACGGCCCGCAGGCGAGGTCCACCTTCGCCATCACCCCGTCGCGCTCGACCCCGACGACCACGCCGGTCAGGCGGTTGCGGGCGCTCGTGCGCTCCCCGCCGGCACGCTCGCCGACGAGCCGCGCGAGCTCCGCGGGCGCCATCACGCGCCGCCCGCCGACACGCTCGAAACGCACGCGGCCGGACCGCTCCCAGCGGCGCAGCGTGTCGACGCTCACCCCGAGCGCCGTCGCCGCCGCGCCGATCCGCACGCCGCCGTGCTCCTCCATCATCGTCCTCCGATCGTCGTGAGGATCCGGGCCGGGCCTGCGAGCAGCCGCACGCCGAGCAGGATCGCACCGCTCAGCGCCACGAGCACGACCGACAGCGCCAGCGCCCCGGTGAAGTCCGTCCCGAGCCGGTCGTAGACCGCGAGCGGCGCGGTCTGGGTGACGCCCTGCAGCGAGCCGGCGAAGATGAGCGTCGCGCCGAACTCGCCGAGCGCGCGCGCCCACGCCAGCGCCGCGCCGGCGCCGAGCGCCGGCCGCGCCAGCGGCGCGGCGATCCGCGCGAACGCCGTCGCCTCGCCCGCGCCGAGGTCGGCCGCGACGTCGAGCTGCTCCCGGTCGATCCCCTCGAAGCCGGCGATCGCCTGGCGCAGGTAGAACGGGCTGGCGACGAAGGTCAGGGCGACGACGACGCCCGCCGTCTCGAGCACGAGCCGCACACCGAGGCCTTCCAGGGCCGGGCCGAGCAGCCCCTGGGGGCCGAACGCGGTGAGCAGCGCGACGCCGGCGACGGCCGGGGGCATCACGAGCGGGAGCTCGATCAGCGTGAGCACGAGCGGGCGCGCGGGGATCCGGCGCGTCGCGACGAGCCACGCCGCCGGCGTCCCGACGACGACGATCAGCGCGAGGGCGCTGAGCGAGGTGACGAGGCTCAGCAGCAGCGCCTCCAGCGCGGCGCGGTCCCCGAGCGCCGCCAGCAGCTCCCCCGGGGGGACGTCGGTCAGGAGGCCCACGAGCGGCAGCAGGACGAAGGCCAGCGTGACGGCGAGCGCCGCGCCGCAGAGCCACGCGAACGGTCCGGGCCGCAGGGTCACCGGACCTCCCCGAATCCCGCGCGCACGAGGGCGTCGGCGGCGGCGCCCGCGCGCAGGTCGCGCACGTAGGCCCGGGCCGCCCCCGGCTCATCGGTGCCGCGCACGACGGCGGCCGCGTAGCGCACCGGTGGGCGCACGGCGGCCGGGAGGGTGATCGCGCGCAGCCGCCCGCCGGCGGCACGCACGTCGGTGCGGTAGACGAAGCCGGCATCGACCGCGCCGGCGCGCAGCTTGGCGAGCACGCCGGCGACGTCCGGCTCCCGCGTGGCGATGTTGCGCTCGATCGCCCGGCCCGTGCCGCCGAGGCGCGCCAGGACCGCGTCGGCGTAGGCGCCCACGGGGACCGAGGCCGATCCTGCGGCGATCCGCACGCCCGGCTCGGCGAGATCCGCCAGCTCGCCGACGCGCGACGCCGAGGCGGGCACGGCGAGGACGAGCTCGTTCGTGGCGAACGTCACCGGGCGCTCGACGAGCCCTTCGGCCTCCAGGCGGCGCGGGATCGCGGCATCGGCGGCGACGAACACGTCCGGGCGGGCGCCGGCGCGGATCCGGGCGGCGAGCTGGTCGCTGCCGCCGGTGGCCAGGCGCACCCGGGCAGGCGCGAACCCGGGCGCCGCGTCCAGCAGCGCCGGGCGCAGCGAGGTCGCGGCGGCGACGTCGAGATCGGGCGGAGCGGCGCCGTCGTCCCCGCAGCCGCTGACCACGACGGCCGCGGCGACGGCGAACGCGAGCAGCAGGCGACCGGGGCGCATCAACGGCCATGCTACCTGGGCACTGCCTAGGTAGGCGGCCGGCCGTGGGCCCGCGCTCTAGACTCGGTCGCGCGTGCCCCAGCGCAGCCGCCACGG
>JALOLQ010000393.1 GCA_025455895.1 Solirubrobacteraceae bacterium | reverse complement strand
AAGGTCGCGTTCCTCTACACCGGGCAGGGCTCGCAGTACGCGAACATGCTCGCCGAGCTGCGGCAGACCGAGCCGATCGTCGCCGCGACGTTCGCCGAGGCCGATGAGATCATGCGCCCGCTGCTCGACGGCCGCGCGCTGAGCGACATCATCTTCGTCGACCCCGCCGACGCGGAGGCGATGGCCGGCGCGACCGCCGAGCTGATGCGCACGGAGATCACCCAGCCCGCGGTGCTGACCGTCGACATCGCGCTGACGCGGCTGCTCGCCGCCTACGGGATCGAGCCCGACCTCGTCATGGGCCACTCGCTCGGCGAGTACGGCGCGCTCGTCGCCGCCGGCGTGCTGCCGTTCGCCGAGGCGCTCGAGGCCGTCAGCGCGCGCGGCCACGAGATGGCGAGCCTCGACGTCCCCGACCCCGGGAAGATGGCCGCCGTCGGCGCGCCGGCCGAGGTCGTCGAGCAGGTCATCGCCGAGACCGACGGCTACGTCGTGCTGGCGAACGTCAACTCGTCCAAGCAGGTCGTGCTCGGCGGGGCGAGCGCGGCCGTCGAGGCCGCCGTCGCGCGGCTCGACGAGCTCGGCCACCAGGCGATCCTGCTGCCGGTCAGCCACGCCTTCCACACCGAGATCGTGGCCCCCGCCAGCGAGCCGCTGCGCGCGACGCTGCGGCGCCTGCAGGTCGCGCCGCCGCGGATCCCGGTGGTCGCGAACGTCGACGGCGGGCTCTACCCGACCGGGCCGGACGCGGTCGAGCGGATCATCGACCTGCTCGGCCGCCAGGTCGCCTCCCCGGTCCAGTTCGTCGACGGCCTGCGCGCGCTCTGGGACGAGGGCGCGCGGGTGTTCGTGGAGACCGGGCCCAAGCGCGCGCTCCAGGGCTTCGCCAGCGACGTGCTCGGCGACGACGAGGCGCTGAACCTCATGACGAACCACCCGAAGAACGGCGACCTGCCGTCCTTCAACGCCGCGCTCTGCGGGCTCTACGCCGCGGGCCTGGGCGTGACGGAGGTCGTCCCCGAGCCGCCGGCGGCCGCCCCGGCCGCGGCACCGGTGTCGCTCGCGGCCGTGCCCGACGCGGGCGCGGCCTCCGACGCGACGCTGCTCGCGCTCGGCCGCGTCTTCGCCGACGCGCTCGAGCGCGGGCGCGAGCTGCTGGGCGGCGGCGGGCCGGGCGGCGGCGGCGGGCTCGCCACCGCCGAGCCGGTGGTGATCAGCGGCGCCGCGCTCGGGCTCCCCGGGGCCGGGCGGACCTTCGACGAGACGAACGTCGCCCGCCTGCTCCACGGCGAGCAGTTCATCGACGTGATCCCCTCGCACGTGCGCCACGAGATCGCCGGGCGCCACATCACGCGGCTGGTCAAGGGCGACGACGGCCAGGCCAGCTTCCAGGAGATCAGCGACGTCGCCGACGTGATCAAGCTCGCGGCGCGCGGCGGCGAGCTAGACCTCGAGGCCGAGTTCCGCGACACGCAGCTGGCGATCGCCGCCGGGATCGACGCGCTGCGCGACGCGGGCCTGCCGCTGATCCAGCACTACAAGACGACGACGACCGGCTCGCAGCTGCCGGACCGCTGGACGCTGCCGCCGGCGCTGCGCGACGACACCGGCGTGATCTTCGCCTCGGCCTTCCCGGGGTACGACGAGCTCGTCGACGAGCTCAACCGCTACTCTGGGCCGACCACGCCCGCCGCGAGCAGCTCGCCGAGCTCGAGCAGGTGCTCTCCCGGGTGCCGGAGAGCGACGAGGTCGCGCGCACGGAGATCGAGCGTCACCTGCACGACCTGCGCCTGCAGCTCACCGAGCACGCGTACGCGTTCGACCGCCGCTTCCTGTTCCGGATCCTCTCGATGGGGCACTCGCAGTTCGCCGAGCTGGTCGGCGCGCGCGGGCCCAACACGCAGGTCAACTCGGCGTGCGCGAGCACGACGCAGGCGATCGCGCTGGCCGAGGACTGGATCCGCACCGGCCGCTGCCGGCGGGTGATCGTGATCGCCGCCGACGACGCGACGTCCGAGGAGATGCTCCCCTGGATCGGTGCCGGGTTCCTGGCCACCGGCGCGGCGGCGACCGACGAGGTCGTCGAGGACGCGGCGCTGCCGTTCGACGAGCGCCGCCACGGGATGCTGCTCGGCATGGGCGCCGCGGCGTTCGTCGTCGAGCGCGCCGACGCCGCGCGCGAGCGCGGCGTGACGCCGATCTGCGAGGTGCTCGGCTCGGTGACGGCGAACAGCGCCTTCCACGGCACGCGCCTGGACGTCGACCACATCGGCGACGTCATGGAACGCGTCGTCGCGCAGGCCGAGGCACGCGGCGTTGCGCGCGGCGTGATCGCGCCCGAGACGCTGTTCGTCTCGCACGAGACCTACACCCCGGCGCGCGGGGGCAGCGCCGCGGCGGAGATCCACGCGCTGCGGCGCGTCTTCGGCGACCACGCGGGCGAGATCGTCATCGCCAACACGAAGGGCTACACGGGCCACCCGATGGGCGTCGGCCTCGAGGACGCGCTCGCGGTGAAGGCGCTCGAGACCGGGCTCGTCCCAGCCGTCCCGAACTTCCGCGACGTCGATCCCGAGCTCGGGGAGCTGAACCTCTCCAAGGGCGGCGCCTACCCGATCCGCTACGCGCTGCGGCTCGCGGCCGGGTTCGGCTCGCAGATCTCGATGCTCCTGCTGCGCTGGACCCCCGTGCCCGACGGCCGGCGCCGCAACCCCGAGGAGCTCGGGTACGCCTACCGCGTGAGCGACCCCGGCGCGTGGTCGGCCTGGCTGGCGCACGTGAGCGGCCAGGACGCCCCGGAGCTCGAGGTCGTCCAGCGGCGCCTGCGCGTCGTCGACCGCGGACCGGGAGCGACCCCGGCGGCCGCGCCGCCCGCCGCCCCCCAGCCCGTGACGGCGGCCCCGCCCGCGACCGCGCCCGTCGCGGCGCCGGCGGCGATCCCCGCTCCCGCTCCGGTGGAGGCTCCGGCCCCCGCTCCGGCGGCGGATGCGCTCACCGACCGCGTGATGGCGATCGTCGCCGAGCAGACCGGCTACCCCACCGACCTGCTCGACCCCGACCTCGACCTCGAAGCCGACCTCGGCATCGACACCGTCAAGCAGGCC
>JALOLQ010000116.1 GCA_025455895.1 Solirubrobacteraceae bacterium | reverse complement strand
CACTCTCGGCCCGAGGTGGTCGTCCGTGGGCGTGGACGAGCGACAGAGCGGGGTTCGGTAGGCCGTTTCCGGCCCAGGGTGGATCCTCCACGGCCCCCTGGCAGGACACGACGCCGCTTGCCGGCGTCGTGATGGGAGCGGGCGTCGCATGTGTCCCCCGCCCCCCGAAGGGCGGGGGACACTGCGGCGCGTGAGCGGTCTCCGCGAGCCCTACGGGACGACGCGCCCTACGGGACCCGTCCCGCCGGCCGCGCCCTCCGCAGCCCGTCCCGCCACCACCCAACACCCCGCTATCCTTTCTGAAGTCATGAATCCCTACCCGGATCTGGTGGTTTTCCGATGAGCGTCTCCGGTGCCGAGCTGCTGCGCCGTGTGAAGGAGCAGATCAAGGAGGTCGATCCGGCCGAGGTCTCGCAGCTGTTGGGCGAGGGCGTGGCCGTCGTCGACGTGCGTGAGACCGAGGAGGTCGCGCAGGGCAAGCTGCCCGGCGCGATCCACGTGCCGCGCAGCTACCTGGAGACGCGCTTCGAGGGGCTCGTCCCGGATCGCTCGCAGCGCGTGATCCTGTACTGCGCCTCCGGCGTGCGCTCGGCGTTCGGCGCGCTGACGCTCATGAAGGAGATGGGCTACGAGGACGTCGAGTCGATGGCCGGCGGGATCACGCTGTGGAAGGACCGCGGCTACGAGGTCGAGGTCCCGCGGACGCTCACGCCCGAGCAGCGCCAGCGCTACAGCCGCCACCTGCTCGTGCCCGAGGTCGGCCCCGAGGGCCAGCAGAAGCTGCTCGACGCGAAGGTCCTGCTGCTCGGCGCCGGCGGCCTGGGCTCGCCGACCGCGCTCTACCTCGCCGCGGCGGGCGTCGGCACGATCGGGATCGTCGACGACGACGTCGTGGACGTCTCGAACCTCCAGCGCCAGGTCATCCACAACACCACCCGGATCGGCGTGCCGAAGGTCGACTCGGCCGAGCAGGTGATCAACGAGCTCAACCCGGACGTGACGGTCGTCAAGTACGCCACGCGCCTGGACGCGTCGAACATCATGGAGATCATCGACGGCTGGGACATCATCGTCGACGGGGTCGACAACTTCCCGACCCGCTACCTGCTGAACGACGCGACCGTGCGCCTGAAGATCCCCGTCGTCTCGGCGGCGATCCTCGGCTTCGAGGGCCAGCTCAGCGTCTTCAAGCCCTACGAGGGCCCGTGCTACCGCTGCCTCTTCCGCCAGCCGCCGCCGGCCGAGCTGGCGCCCTCGTGCGGCGCCAACGGCGTCCTCGGCGTGCTCCCGGGAACGATGGGCCTGCTCCAGGCGACCGAGGTCGTGAAGCTCATCATCGGCGCGGGCGACCCGCTGATCGGGCGCCTGCTGATGTACGACGCGCTCGGCGCGACGGTCACCGAGCTGAAGGTGCGCCGCGACCCCGAGTGCCCGATCTGCTCGCGCGAGCCGGACGCGATCAGCGACGACGAGCTCGGCGTGTTCCCCGACTACGAGGCGTTCTGCGCCGCCGCCGGGTAGGTTCTCCGGCCCCATGGCGACGATTCGCATTCCCCCCGTCCTGCGCCCCTCCGTCGGCGGCGAGCGCGAGGTCTCGGCCGGCGGCGCCACCGTCGGCGAGGTCCTGCGGAGCCTCGCCGAGGCGCACCCGGAGACCCGCGGCCAGCTGTTCGACGACGCCGGCGAGCTGAACCGCTACGTCAACGTCTACCTCAACGACGAGGACGTGCGGGTGCTCGACGGGCTGGACACGGCGGTCGGCGAGGCCGACGGCATCGTGATCCTGCCCGCGATGGCCGGCGGTCGCTGAGGCGCGCGGTGGACCCGGCCGCGCCCTCCCGCAGCGCGCCGCCGGAGACGGCCGCGCGACTGCGCGGGGTCGCGAGCAGCCCGGTGCGCGACATCCTCGCGCTGACCGAGCGCCCCGGCGTGATCTCGTTCGCCGGCGGCCTGCCCGAGCCGGCGCTGTTCGACGTCGACGGGCTGCGCGCGGCGTTCGAGCGCGCGCTCAGCGGCGACGCCGCGCGGCGCTCGCTGCAGTACTCGACGACCGAGGGCGACCCGCGGCTGCGCGAGTGCGTCGCGGAGCTCATGGCCGCCCGCGGCGTGCCGACCTCCCCGGACGACCTGCTCATCACCACCGGCTCACAGCAGGCGCTGACGCTCGTCGCGACGCTGCTCGTGGAGCCGGGCACGGTCGTGCTCGTCGAGGAGCCCGCCTACCTCGCCGCGCTCCAGGCGTTCCGCCTCGCGGGCGCGCGGCTCGTGCCGGTGGACTGCGACGAGGACGGCCTCGTCCCCGAGGCGCTCGAGGCCGCGGTGCTCCGCGAGCGCCCGGCGCTGCTCTACACGGTCCCCACCTTCCAGAACCCGACGGGGCGCACGCTGCCGGCCGCGCGGCGTGATGCGGTCGCGCGGATCGCCGCCGAGCACGGCCTCTGGGTCCTCGAGGACGACCCGTACGGCGAGCTGCGCTACGACGGCGAGCCGGCGCCCGCGCTGGCCTCGCACCCGGAGATCGCCGACCGCGTGCTGGCGCTCTCGACGCTCTCGAAGGTCGCCGCGCCCGGGCTGCGGATCGGCTGGGTGCGCGCCCCGGCCTTGGTGCGCCGCTCGCTCGTGATCGCCAAGCAGGCGGCCGACCTGCACACGTCGACCGTGGACCAGGCGGCATGCGCCGTCTGGCTGGGGGAGACCGACCTGCCCGCCCACGTCGGGCACCTGCGCGAGGTCTACCGCGAGCGCCGCGACGCGCTCCTGGCCGGCCTGCCGCAGGCGCTCCCGCCCGGCAGCACGTGGAACCGCCCGGGCGGCGGGATGTTCGTGTGGGGGCGCCTGCCCGACGGCCACGACGCCGCCGAGCTGCTGCGGGCGGCGATCGAGCGCGATGTCGCGTTCGTGCCGGGCGCGCCGTTCTTCGGCGGCGAGCCCGACCCGGCCACCCTGCGGCTCTCGTTCACGACGCACCCGCCCGCGGAGATCGCCGAAGGGCTCGCGCGGCTGCGCACCGCGTGGGCGTGACGGAGCCCTTCCGCCGGGCCCCTGACCGTCGCTATATTTCCTGAAGCGATGAGCCTCCCGCCGCTCGAATCGCGTCCCTGCGGGGGCCGCTACACCGATCTCGTCGACGCGATCGGCAACACGCCGCTCGTCGAGCTGCGCCGGCTCTCGCCGAAGCCGGGCGTGCGGATCTGGGCGAAGCTCGAGTCGCAGAACCCGACCGGCTCGGTGAAGGACCGCGTCGCCAAGGCGCTGATCGAGGACGCCGAGGAGCGCGGGCTGATCAAGCCGGGCCAGACGATCCTCGAGCCGACCTCGGGCAACACCGGGATCGCGCTGGCGATGATCTGCTCGCGCAAGGGCTACCGGCTGAAGGTCGTGATGCCGGACAACGTCACGCCCGAGCGCACCCAGCTGCTGAAGATGTACGGCGCCGAGATCGTCTACTCGCCCGGCGACCAGGGCTCCAACGGCGCGGTGGCGATGGCCGTCGAGATGGCGGCCGCGGACGCCTCCTACTACATGCCCTACCAGTACGGGAACGCGGCGAACCCGCGCGCGCACTACGACGGCACCGCGCGCGAGATCCTCGACGAGCTCGACGGGCAGGTGGACGCGTTCGTGGCCGGGCTGGGCACCGGCGGCACGCTCATGGGGCACGCCCGGCGCTTCAAGGAGGAGCTCGGGGACCGGGTGAAGATCGTCGCCGCCGAGCCGATGCAGGGCGAGCCGGTCCAGGGCCTGCGCTCGCTGGACGACGGCTTCATCCCGCCGATCATCGACCTCGCACTGCTCGACCGCAAGATCTTCGTCGCCAACCGCGACGCGATCGTCTGGACGCGGAAGCTGCTCGACGAGGAGGGGCTCTTCGCGGGCGTCTCGTCCGGGGCGATCGCGCGCGTCGCGCACCGGATCGCCGGGGAGATGGACGAGGGCAACGTCGTCTTCATCGTCTGCGACGACGGCTGGAAGTACCTCAGCAGCGGGCTCTACACCCTGCCCGTCGACGAGGTCGAGCAGCTCGAGTCCACGCTCTGGTGGTAGCCGCCCGCGCCGGGCGGCGCGCCTGACGCGCCGGGCGGCGCGCGCGACGGCCGTTCGTCCAGCGGTTCGCCGGGCGCCCGCGGACGCCCGGGTACGCTGTGGCCATGCCCAGCATCGGCCCGATGGAGCTCGTCGTCGTTCTCGTGATCGCGCTCATCGTCCTCGGCCCGAAGAAGCTGCCCGAGGTCGGGCGCTCCGTCGGCAAGGGGATGCGCGAGTTCAAGGAGTCGCTGACCGGCGGCGACGACGCACGCGACGAGGAGAAGCCGGTCCTCAAGGCCAAGGCCGACTGAGGCCCGGCCGGCGGGCTCGGCCTCCCCGCTACGCTCGCGGCCGATGCGGATCCCGGCCGAGCTCCTGCAGACCGTCGTGGACCATGCCGTCCGCGACGCGCCGAACGAGTGCTGCGGCGTGGTCGCCGTGCGCGACGGCGTCGTCACGGCGGTGCACGCGACCGCGAACACCGCGGCGAGCCCCTTCCGCTTCGAGGTCGACGGCCTCGAGCTGCACCGGCTGCTGACCGAGATCGAGGACGGCGGCGACGAGCTGGGGGCGATCTACCACTCGCACACCCGCTCGGAACCGGTGCCCTCGCAGACCGACGTGAACTTCGCGGCCGCCTGGCCGGGCGTCGAGTGGCTGATCGTCGGGCTGGCCGGCGGCGCGCCCGACGTGCGCAGCTTCCTGATCGGCGCCGACGGCGCGGTGGCGCAGGTGCCCGTCGAGGTCGTGGATGGCTGAGGGCGCCGAGCTCGTCTGCCCGCGCTGCGGCACCGGGCACGGCGGGGAGGAGCGGTTCTGCCCGGACTGCGGGATGCCCCTCACGCTGGCCGACCGCGCGGCGGGCACCGCGCCCGACGAGCGCCACGAGCGGGCGCGCAAGATCCACCGCGCCTACAGCGAGGGCGACCTCGTGACCGTCGCCACCGGGCGCAACCAGACCGAGGCGGAGTTCGTCGCCAACCTGCTGCTCGAGGAGGGCGTGCCGAGCCTCCTGCGGCGCTCGCGCGGGTTCGACGTGCCGGACATGCTCGCGGCCGGCCCGCGCGACGTCCTCGTGCCGCGCTCCGGCGAGCAGGCGGCGCGCGAGATCCTGCTCCAGGCCGACCTGCACGACCGCGGCGGGCCTCCCGGGCCGTCGCCGCGGGCGGTCCTGATCGGGCTGCTCGCGGGCGTCGCGCTCGTGGCGCTGATCGTCTGGGTCGGCTGGCTCGTGACCTGAGGGGCTACGTGCCTGCCAGCCGCGCCAGGTGGGCGCGCCAGGCGCCGCTCGTATGCACGAGCGAGCGGCCGCGGAAGGCGTGCTCGAGCGTGCGCTGCGGTGTGTCGGGCGCCTCGAGGGCCAGCCGCACCACCGCCTGCTCGCCCTCCTCGCGGGCGAGCAGGTCGAGCACCGAGCCGCCGAGCAGCTGCGCGTCGCGGATCCCGGGCGGGAAGCGCGGCTCCGGCCCCTCGCGCAGGCGCCGGGCGATCGCCGGGCGCGCGTGGGCCGTCTGGCCGGAGAACCACTGCCCGGTCCCGGCGGCGAGCCACGCCCAGCGCAGCAGCCCGCGCGCGCTGCGGGGGCGGAACGGCGGCGGCAGCACCGGGTTGGCGCGCCCCGCGGCGAGCTGCGCGTAGAGGCCGGCCGGAGCGAG
>JALOLQ010000115.1 GCA_025455895.1 Solirubrobacteraceae bacterium | reverse complement strand
GAGCTGGTTGACGGCGCCGTTGTGGACGATCCGGAAGAGCCAGGCGCGCAGATCGCGGATCTCGGCGCCGTCGCGCATCCGCGCCCACGCGTTCACGAACGCCGCCTGCACGACGTCCTCGGCGCGCGAGTCGCCGACCATCCGCCGGGCGTAGCCGAGCAGCGGGCGGCGGTAGCGCTCGACGATCGCCTCGAACGCGCGGTCCGAGCCCAGGGCGGCCAGACGCGCCAGACGCTCGTCGGTCTGGGCGCGCAAGAGGACTGTCGGCATCTGCGGGCTCACAAGGGCTCTTCCCGAGTGGACAACGGTAGAGGGAAAAGGTCACGCGGCCAAGTCCCACCCGGCGTGCCCGGCGCGCGAACCGCCTCAGGTCAGGGGGCGCGGCGGGCCGGCGCGATCGCCGGTGACGACCGTCAGCACGTGGCCGTCGTGGCGCCGCCACCAGCCGTGGACCGCGGGGGCGTCGGGCCAGGCGACCTCGGCCGGCGCCCAGCGCAGCCCCGCGGCCGGCGCGAGCGTCGCCCGGGCGGCCAGCAGGTCGAGCCGCAGGCCCTCGCGGCGGGCTTTGGCGGCCGCCTCCTTGGCGGTCCACACGGCGTTGGCGCCCACGTCGGCGGGGTGACCGGGGGCGATCCGGGGGAGCGCGGCGCGCTCGTCGGGCGTGAGCCACTCGCCGAGGAACGCCGGGCTGCGCGGCTCGATGACCTCGGTGTCGGCGCCGAGCAGGGTCCCGGGCGCCGCGCACGCGGCGAGCGCCAGGCCGGCCCGGTGGCTGAGCGACAGCGTCACCGGCAGGCGCTCCTCGCCGGCCCACGCCTCGGGCGCCCCGTCCGGCGCGGCGAGCACCTCGGCCTCGGCCGGCGCCGTGCCCAGCCACGCGGCGAGCGCCGCCTTCGCCGTCCAGCGCCCGAGGCGCCAGGACCTGCGCCGTGCGGCGACGTGCAGCCCCGCCTGGACCTCACGCTCGCGCTCGCCGAGCCAGGCGTCGCCGGCGGGGACCGCGAGCTCGCGGCGGACGAGGTACCCCGCGCCCGTCACGGCGTGCCGGGCGCCTCCAGCGCGCGCGCCATCCCGCGCTCGACCGCGGCGATCAGCTCGGGCCGCAGCGCCTCGGCGCTGATGATGCGGTGCACCGAGCCCATGCGCACGGCGCGCTCGATGTCGTGGGTGGCGTCGTAGCGGGCCGCCTGCTCGCCCAGCTTCTCCGAGCGGACCTGCGGCCACAGGGCCTCGTGCTCCAGGCGCAGCCGCCGGCGCTCGGCGCCCTCCGCCGCGGCGATCCGCCGGTCGAGCTCGGCGATCCGCGGGTCCTCCCGCGTCGCGACGTCCACGTCCCGCGAGAAGACCACCCCGGCGGCCGGCGCGCCGCCGATCACCGAGGCGTACGAGCCCTCCAGCGCCAGCGCCTGGAAGTTGTCGTTGAGGCGCTGCGAGAAGACGACGAACGCGCCGCCGTGGTAGCGCGAGACGACGCAGAAGACGATCGGGCCGGCGAAGTTCACGACCGCGCGGCCGATCTCGGCGCCGAACTCCAGCTGCCAGGAGCGCATCGACTCCGGCGAGCCGTCGAAGCCGGAGAGGTTGGCCAGCACGACCAGCGGGCGGCGCCCGGCGACCGCGTTGATCGCCCGCGCGATCTTCTTCGACGAGCGCGGGAAGAGCGTGCCGGAGGTCCAGCGGTCCGGCCCGTCGGCGGGCACCTCTCCATAGCGCGGCAGCGTGCGCGACTCGAGCCCGAGCAGCGCGACCGGGATGCCGCCGAGGGTCGCGTCCCAGATCACGGCGCTCTCGGCGTCGCGCATCCCCGCCCAGCGCTCGAGCGGCTCGCCGTCGGCGTCGATCACCGCCCGCATCACCGAGCGGATGTCGAACGGGCGCTTGCGGTCCGGGTTGGCCTCGGCGGAGAACACGGCGCCGACGGTGCTCAGGTCGGAGTCCGGAGCGCGATGCGGCGCGCTGCGCACGTCGCGCTCGGCCGGGTCGCCGGTCGTCGCCCGGCGCGGGAAGCGCTCGCCGGGCACGACGTAGGCGTGCTCGTAGTAGCGCAGCAGCACGCGGCAGGCGCCCTCGAGGTCCGGCGCCCAGTACTGCGCCTGCCCGTTGGGGCCCATGATCCGCTCGTAGCCGCCGATGCCGAAGTTGTCGTCCGCGCTGACCCCGCCGGAGTAGTCGAGCGACTGCTTGCCGGTGAGCACCATCGCGCTCTCGGGCGTCATCACGAGGATCCCGCGCGTGTGCATGAGCATCGTCGCCTCGGCGTTCCAGTACGGCTGGGCGCCGACGTTGATCCCGGTGACGACGACGTTCAGCTCGCCGCCGCGCTGGGTGTACTCGATGATCCGCCGCAGGACGGCGGCGATCCAGTCCATGTTCTCGGTGCCGCTGTCCATCGCGATCCGCGCCCCGGCGGAGATCGCGAACCACTCGAGCGGGACGCCGAGCTCCTCGGCGAGGTCGAGCGCGGCCATGATCCGCCGGCACTCGGCCTCGGCGAGCGAGCCGAGCGCCTTCGTCGGGTCGCCGAGCAGCGCCACGCGCAGCATGCCCTCGGGGTGCTGCGGCGTCACGTTGCGCACGAGGCCCGCGACGATCCCCGCCTCGTTGAGCGCCGGCGCGCGGTCCACCGGGACGAGCGCGCCGTCGGCGCCGAGGTCGTGCTCGGTGAAGTCGCCGCCGAGCAGCTTGACCACCTCGGCCGGGTGCGGCGTCCCGCGGCGGCGGGCGGAGACGACCCGGCGCGCGCCCTCGTCGAGCGGGTGCAGCGGCTCGGCCGGCGGATCGTCGACCTCGACCACGACGCCCGCGCCCGCGGGCGAGAAGAGCCGTACGACCTTGTCGGCGACGCCCTGCGGCGTGCGCAGCCGCCCGCGGATCAGCACCATCTCGATCCCGAGTGCGTCGGTGCCCGCCGCCAGCCGGCGCACGACCTCGCTGATGTCCTCGGGGCTGAGGTCGATCTCGGGCCAGACGTGCAGCAGCACGCGGTTCCACTGCAGCCGGCTGCTCTGGCGGCGGTGGCCCTGGAAGCGGCGCAGGCCCTCGAGCGCCTCGACGTACACGCGCTCGAACTCGGGCAGTGCGGTGAGGCGCCCGCGCTCGTCGCGCACGGCGGTCAGGTCGCGCACCTCGGCCATGGCGAACAGCCGCTCGTCCTTGGGGTTCGCGTGGGCGACCCCGTGGTAGAGGTAGACGTCCTCCTCGGCGGCGGGGAGGCGCTCGAGCCGGAACTCGCGCAGCCGCCAGAGCTGGAGGCGGTGGGCGATCATCGGATGCAGGCCGCGCACCAGCTCGTCCTCGGCGAAGCCGCCGTCCCCGTCCGGGCGGAAGGTGAAGAGCTCGACCGCTCCGAGGCCGCGGCCGCGCTCGGGGACCGCGATCGCGACGACGATGCGGTGCACGGAGGCGGGCAGCTGCGCCTCGGCGAGGACCTCGGCGAGCGCCGCCGCCGTCTCGTCGGGCTCGGGGGCGGAGCCGCGGCGCTCGGCGTAGAAGTCGGCGGAGAACTCCCTGCCGGGGCCGGCCGTGGCGGCGAGTGCGCCGAACTGCGCGACGGCGGCGGGGAGCTCCTCGAGCGCGATCGCCCCGGTCACGAGGTGGCGCTCGGTCCCCTCGTAGCGGTAGGTCGCGGTCAGCAGGTCGCCCGCGGCGGCGAACCCGCCGAGCGACGGCGTGCGGTAGAAGCGGCGCGTCATGACCTCGAGCAGCGCGCGGCGCAGCTCGGGCCCGGCCTCGCGCAGGCGCTCGGCGAGCATCGTCACCAGCGGGCGCGGGCAGGCGACGAGCTCGGCGACGAGCGCGTCGCGCCCGGGCCCGGCGGGCTCGGCGGCGAGCGCGTCCAGCGCCCGCTCGGCGCCCGCGTAGATCCGCTCGCGCGCCGCCCGCACGAGCGGCTCGTCGAAGAACCGCCAGCGGCACTCGCGCGCGACGTCGGCGAGCACGGGGTCGCGCCGGCTCGTGACCTCCACGAGCCGGTCGAGCGCCCGGCGCAGCGGCTCGCCCGGCGCCGCGCCGCCCGCCGCGCCGAAGCGCTGTGCGCACGAGTCGAGCATCGCCAGCACCGCACCGCGCCCGGCGGCGGCGCGGCGCTCGGCGAGGAACAGCCGGAATCCCGCCGCCTCGAGCGCGGCGGTGCGGTCGAGGCCGCGCACGCCGTAGTGGCGCAGCGCGCGCTCGAGGTTCTCGCGGAAGCGCTCGGGGAGCCCCTCGGCGGCCGCGTCGAGCGAGTGCAGCCAGGCGTGGAAGTGCTCCTGGGGGCTGCGCAGCAGGTCGCCCTCGTCCTCGTCGCGCCGCGGGCGGCTGAGCGCCTGGAGGTCCGCGTAGACCTCGAGCAGGCGCCGCTCGGCTCCGGCCGGCTCCTCGCCGGGGCCGGACTGCGCGTCGAGCTCGCCGACGATCGCGGTGCCTTCGGCGGCCGGGAGATCGAAGCCGAGCAGCAGCCACTCCAGGCGCCGCAGCGCATCGCGGCGGCGGGCGAGCGGGTGGCGGACCGGTTCGGCGGCGCTGAAGGCGACCCGCTCGGCGCCCGCCTCGGCGTCCTCGGCCTCGAGCGGCTCGAGCTGGACGAGCGGCGCGCCGGCGCCGACCTGGACGTTCGGCGCGGTCAGGACGGCGCGCACGCGGCCCGCGAACGGCGCGACGTACGAGCTCTCCATCTTCATGCTCTCGACCACCGCGACGACGTCCCCGGCGGCGACCTCGTCCCCCGGGGAGACCGGCAGCGAGACGACGATCGCCGGGGCGGCGTTGTGCACGACCCCGCCGTCGTCGCGGGCGATGCGATGCGGCACGCCGTCGACGCCGACGAGGATGTCGCGCTCGCGGGCGGAGACGAGGATCCGGTGACGGGCGCCGCCGACGGCCAGCCGGCGCTCGTGCGGGCCGCGGACCTCCTCGTCGGCCTCGAGCGTCACGCCGTCGACCGCCAGGCGCCAGCGGACCGGGCCGATCCGGCTCACGTCGATGCGGTAGCGCAGGCCGCGATGGCGCAGCTCGATCGCCCGCCGCAGCGGCGCGTCCGCCTGCGGGCGCCCGCGGCGCGCGAACGCGTAGAACCGCGAGCGCTCGAGCTCCTCGGCCTCCCGGGCGCTCTCGATCGCCGCCTGGAGCAGCGCGACGTCGGCGAGCCGGTCGGCCGCCAGGCCGCCGCTGACCGTCAGGTGCTCGAGCCACTCGGTGTCGAACGCGCCCGCGCGCAGCTCGCCGCGGTCGAGCAGCTCGAGCAGCACGCCCTGGTTCGTGGCGGCGCTCTCGACGACGATCTGGCTCTCGCTCAGCGCGTGGCGCAGCCGGCCGATCGCCTCGCTGCGGTCGGCGCCCCACGCGATCACCGTCGCCACGTCGCCGTCCGCGCGCGGGTCGAGCGTGTCGCTCTCGGCCACGCCGGCGTCGGTGCGGATGAACGGCCCGCCGGCGAGCCGCAGCAGCTGCACGCGCGCGGGCCGGCCGTCGCCGGCGGGGTCCTCGACCCGCAGGCGCGCGGCGAGGGCGTGGCCGCCGGGAGCCGGCGGCGGGCCCTCGAGCCGCCCGCCGGTGGCGATCCGCAGCTGCGCCTTCACGAGGTCGACGCCGCAGGCCATCTCCGTCGCCGGGTGCCCGGGCTGCAGGTGCGGGACGAGCTTCAGGAACCACGGCCGGCGCTGCTCCGGGTCCCAGAGGAACTCGACCGTCCCCGCCCCGCGGAAC
>JALOLQ010000114.1 GCA_025455895.1 Solirubrobacteraceae bacterium | reverse complement strand
TCCGACGACCTGCCCCGCCGGCGCCGGCGGACGGCATGACGAGGTTCTTCCTCCCCGGCGCCGCTCCGGGTGACGCCGGGCGCCTCCACGACGAGTTGCGCGCCGACACCGAGCGGCGTACGGGTCGGGTGACGCGCGCGACGCGCATCTACGCCCTCAGCTCGCGGCGCGAGGGGTCGGACACCGAGACCCGGGTCGGCGAGCAGGACCCCTGCAGCGGCGCCACCGTCCACGCGATCTTCGCGACCACCGAGGGCTGCACCGTGATCTCCGCGGGCGGTCACGTGGACCTGAGCAGGCGCCAGATCTACGAGGTCATCCCGTTCGAGTCCTGAGCGTGCCGGCGAGGCGCAGAGACGCGCGTCGAGCCGGCCCGAGCGCGACGTGGTGGGCGTCGCAACGGCGCCCACCACGTGCTGACGCTCAGAACCGGATGCGGGGCATCTGCTGCCTCCTTGGGGAAACGCCACGATGTCGTGGCTGGGATTCGGTCACGTGACGAGCGTCCCGGAGCCGGGGCCGCCGGACCACCAACCCTGGGGTTGGCCGGGCGCCACCTCGGCAGTTCCGGGCCCGGAAGCGTGGGCCCGGGGTCCGCGCTCGGCCGCGCCCAATCAGCGGTCGCGCGCTCCGGCGCGGCGAGCCCGTGCCATCGATCAGCCCGCGCCCCCGGGTGCGGTGACGCGGGCACCTCAGACCCAGCGGGCCTGGAATCAGACCTTCTTCACGAAGCTGTTCGCCGCTCCAGCCGGCGACGAGGGACCGGCAGTCGTGAGCGCCGACCGGAGCGAACCCTTCGCTCAACTGCTCTCGGACGACCTGGCCGCGTCCGTTGACTCAGCGCTGCGCCGCGAAACCCCTGTCTGAGCAGGGGGTTCGATCGTTGATCAAATAGTGGAGACGGCGGGAATCGAACCCGCGTCCGCGACCGCGCACGAACGGCTTCTACGAGCGTAGCCCGCGCTCTGTTCTCGCCCTCCGCTCGCCTCGCGGGCCGGGTTGCGGGGGGCCAGCCTCCTGAAGATGTCCCCGGTTCGGCGGAAGCGGACCTCCCCGGGTGAGCCGGCATGCTGATTCCAGGTGTCCCAACGGCCGGCAGGCTGGGCCCGGAACCTCACGGACTAGCTAGGTGCTAGGCGGCGAGGGCGTACTCGTGAGAGTCCGCACATATGTGTTGACGGGTGTTTTACGAGGCCTCCCGTCACCTCGGCTCGCGACCGCACCTGCGGAACCGACCGCGTCGAAGCCTGTCGTCCCCGGGGTGTGTCACGACCCAGTGTAGAACGCCCCGCCGCCGAGCGGATAGCGTCCGGCCCGGATGAGCCGGGTGAGCGAGGGGGCGCGGTCCGTGGTGCAGGTGATGCGCGGCGCGTTCGGCACGCCCGCCCTCGCGCGCCTGCAGCTCGCGTTCGCGGCGAGCTCGCTGAGCTACTGGGGCGGCTTCATCGCGCTCTCGGTGTACGCGTTCAACGAGGCCGGCGCCGCCGCCGTCGGCGTGATCGCGTTCGCCAAGCTCGTGCCCGCGGCGCTCGCCACGCCGGCCACGAGCCTGCTCGCCGACCGCGCCTCGCGCCGCGACGTGCTCGTCGCCTCGGCGGCGCTGCGGCTCGGCTTCGGCCTGGGCCTCGCGGGGGCGGCCGCGGCGGGGGCGCCGCTCGCCGTCGTCGCGCTGTTCGCGGTGGCGCAGGTGATCGCGCAGACCGCCTACCGGCCCGCGCAGGCCGCGCTGATGCCGCAGCTGGCCTCCTCCCCGCAGCAGATGGCGGCCGCCAACGCCGTCTGGAACGGGCTCGAGAGCGCGGCGTTCGTCTTCGGCGCGCTGCTCGGCGGCTGGGCGATCGGCGCCCTCGACCCGGGCGCGGCCTTCGCCATCCTCGCGGCCCCGCTCGCCGTCGCCGCGCTGCTGCTGCTCGGCATCGCGCGCGATCCCACCCCGGCGCACCGCGAGGCGCTCGCGGGCGCGCGACTGCGCGACGAGGCGCTCGTCGGCTACCGCACGGTGCTCGCCGAGCCGCAGCTGCGCACGCTCGTCGGCGTGATGACCGTCTCGAAGCTCGCCGAGGGCGCGGTCGACACGCTGATCGTGCTCGTCGCGCTCGACCTGCTCGGCCTCGCCGAGTCCTCGGTCGGCCTGCTGAACGCGGCCTGGGGCATCGGCGGCGTGCTGGGCATGGTCGTGGCGCTCGGGCTGCTGCACCGCGGCACGCTCGCGGCCGGGCTCGCGCTCGGCTGCGTCGCCATCGGCGCGCCGCTCGTGGCGCTCGGCGTCGTGGCGACCGCGCCCGCCGCCGCGCTCGCGCTGTTCGCGCTGGGGGTCGGCTACGCGCTGGTGGAGATCGCCGGCGAGACGCTGCTCCAGCGCCTGGCCTCCGACGAGGTGCTCGCGCGCGTCTTCGGCGTGCTCGAGGGGACCTACCTCGCCGCGACCGGGGTCGGCGCGCTGCTGGCTCCCGCGCTCGCCCACGCGCTCGGCATCGCCGGCGCGGTCGCCGCGGTCGGCGGAGCGATGCTGCTGCTCGCGCTCGCGCGCTGGCGGGCGCTCGCGCGCTACGAGGCGGGCGCGGCGATCCCCGAGCACGAGTTCGGCCTGCTGCGCGGCGTGCCGCTGTTCGCGCCGCTGCCCGTCGCCGCGGTGGAGAACCTCGCGCTGCGCCTGGACGGCGTGCCGATGCGTGCCGGGGAGAACGTCATCACGCAGGGCGAGGACGGTGACCGCTTCTACGTCATCGACGCCGGCGAGGTCGAGGTGTTCGTCGACGACACGCTGCGCCGCGTGCAGGGTCCCGGGGAGTGCTTCGGCGAGATCGCGCTGCTGCACGCGGTGCCGCGCACGGCGACGGTCCGGGCGCGGACCGACGGGCGCCTCGTCGCGCTCGAGCGCGAGGAGTTCCTGGCGAACGTCACCGGCAACCAGCGCTCCTCGAACGCCGCGACCGTGCTGATCAGCGACCGCCTCGACGGCGACGCCCCCGCGCGCCGGACCTGAGCGACGACACGCCCCTCATCCTGAGGGGCGCGCCGGTGTGACACCGGCCGCGGCGGTGATCGGGGGGAAGGCACCGCGCCCGGACATACAGCGACGCGGGCCGAGAGGCTCGGGGAACCCTCGACCCGGTCCGCCTCGGGAGAGGCGATCCGGGGAGGGAGGCGTGACCTTCCACCCCTCGGTCTTCGCTCTTGGCGTCTCGACGCCGCGTCGAGAGCGACCGTACGCCCGCCGCGCGCCGCCGGTCAAGCCTCCCGGGAGAAACCATCCCGCAATCTGCGAGAAAACCCCGCGAAGCGACGCGCGGCGATCGGCACCGTGCGGGCACTACGCTGCCGCCATGACCGAGACCGCCGTGCAGGACGTCACCTGGAACCTCGAGGACCTCGTCGACGGGGGCGGCCCGGAGGCGTGCGAGCGCTTCCTGGCCGAGGCCGCCGAGCGCTCCGCCGCGTTCGCCGAGCGCCACGCCGGCCGCGTCGCCGCGCTCGACGGGCCCGCGCTCGCCACGGCGATGGCCGAGCTGGGCGCGATCGCCGATCTCGTCGGCCGGGCCGGCAACTACGCCCACCTGCGCTTCGCCGGCGACACCGCCGACGAGGCCAACGGCGCGCTGATCGCGAAGGTCGGCGAGCTCGCGACGGCGATCGAGACCCGGCTCGTCTTCTTCGACCTCGAGTGGGCCGAGGTCGACGACGCGGCGGCCGACGCGCTACTCGAGTCCGGCGGGCTCGAGCACGTCCGCCACCACCTGCGCACGATCCGCCGCTACCGCCCGCACCTCCTCAGCGAGCCCGAGGAGAAGCTCATGGCCGAGAAGTCGGTCACCGGCGACCAGGCGTGGACGCGGCTGTTCAGCGAGCTCACGAGCGCCGTGCGCGTGGACCTGCCCGGCGCCGAGGAGGCCGTCCCGCTCGACGCCGCGCTGAGCCTCCTGTCCTCCCCGGACCGCGACGTGCGGCGCACGACCGCCGAGGCGGTGACCGCCGCGCTCGAGCCCGGCCTGCGCACGCGCGCCTACATCTTCAACACGCTGCTCCAGGACAAGGCGACCGACGACCGGCTGCGCTCGTACCCGACCTGGCTCTCGAGCCGCAACCTCTCCAACGAGGCGAGCGACGCGTCCGTGCAGGCGCTGCTCGAGGCGGTCGAGGGCGCCTACGACGTGCCGCGGCGCTGGTACGCGCTGAAGGCGCGCGTGCTCGGGCTCGAGCGCCTGGCCGACTACGACCGCGCGGCGGCCGTCGCCGACGACGACGTCGAGATCGGCTGGGACGAGGGGCGCGAGATCGTGCTCGGGGCCTACCGCGAGTTCTCGCCGGACCTCGGCGACCTCGTCGAGCGGTTCTTCGACGAGCGCTGGATCGACGCGCCGGCGCGGCCCGGCAAGCGCGGCGGCGCGTTCTGCGCGTACACGACGCCGAGCGTGCACCCGTACGTGCTGCTGAACTGGACCTCGCGCCGGCGCGACGTGATGACGCTCGCCCACGAGCTCGGCCACGGCGTGCACGCGGCGCTCGCGATCCCGCGCGGCATCTTCGAGCAGAGCACGCCGCTGACCGTGGCCGAGACGGCCTCGGTGTTCGGCGAGGCGCTCACCTTCCGGCGGCTGCTCGACCAGGCGGACACGCCCGCCTCGCGGCTCACGCTGCTGGCGATGAACCTCGAGGACACGATCGCCACCGTCTTCCGCCAGACGGCGATGAACCGCTTCGAGGAGGCGGTCCACACGACGCGCCGCGAGCAGGGCGAGCTGGGCGTCGAGCAGTTCGGCGACCTCTGGCAGCGCACCCAGGAGGACCTGCTCGGCGACGCCGTCGAGATCACGCCGGGCTACCGCACGTGGTGGTCCTACATCCCCCACTTCATCGGCTCGCCGGGGTACGTGTACGCGTACGCGTTCGGGCAGCTGCTCGCGCTCTCGGTCTACGGCCGCTACGTCCAGGAGGGCGAGGCGTTCGTGCCCGCCTACCTCGAGATGCTCGCCGCCGGCGGGTCGCGCAGCCCCGAGGACCTCGCGGCGATCGCCGGGCTCGACCTCACCGACCCGGGCTTCTGGAACGCCGGGCTCGACCTCGTGCGCGGCGAGCTGGCGGAGGCGGAGGCCGCCGCCGAGCAGGTGCTCGCCGAGCGCGGGCGCGACGGCGCGGGCGCCGCGTGAACGTCCTGCCCGGCGCGTTCGACGCGCTGACCCTCGACCACCGGGTCGCGCTCGTCACCGGCGCCGGGGCCCCGGACGGGATCGGCTTCGCGACCGCCGTGCGGCTCGCGCGCCGCGGCGCGCGGGTCGCGCTCGTCTCCACGACGGACCGCATCCGCGCCCGCCAGGCCGAGATCGAGGCGGAGGGCGGGACCGCGCTCGGCCTCGTCGCCGACCTGCGCGACCCCGAGCAGGCCGCCGGCGTGATCGAGACGCTCACCGACGCGTGGGGCGCACCCGACGTCCTCGTCAACAACGCCGGCATGACGCAGGTCGGGGCCGACGTGCCCGAGCCCGACTTCGCCGACATGACCGCCGAGCAGTGGCGCGCCGAGCTCGACCGCACGCTCGGGATCACCGCGCTCGTGACGCGGCTCGTGGTGCCGCCGATGCGCGAGGCGGGCCGCGGGCGGATCGTGAGCGTCAGCTCGGCGACCGGCTCCTTCGCGGCGTTCCCCGGCGCGTCCGCCTACGCCGCCGCGAAGGCCGCGATGGACGGCCTCAC
>JALOLQ010000113.1 GCA_025455895.1 Solirubrobacteraceae bacterium | reverse complement strand
AGGCGCTCGCCGCGGGCCAGCGTGCGCTGCGTGTCGGCGTCGAGGTCCGAGCCGAACTGCGCGAACGCCTCGAGGTCGCGGAACTGCGAGAGCTCGATCTTCAGGCGGCCGGCGATCTTCTTCATCGGCGCGATCTGCGCGTTGCCGCCCACGCGCGACACCGAGATGCCGACGTTGATGGCCGGGCGCACGCCCGAGAAGAAGAGCTTCGGCTCGAGGAAGATCTGGCCGTCGGTGATCGAGATGACGTTCGTCGGGATGTAGGCCGACACGTCACCGGCCTGCGTCTCGATGATCGGCAGCGCCGTCAGCGAGCCGCCGCCGAGATCGTCGTTGAGCTTCACCGCGCGCTCGAGCAGGCGGCTGTGGAGGTAGAAGACGTCGCCCGGGTACGCCTCGCGGCCCGGCGGGCGGCGCAGCAGCAGCGACATCTGGCGGTAGGCGAAGGCGTGCTTGGTGAGGTCGTCGTAGATCGCGACGACGTGCCCGCCCTTGTAGAGGAAGTACTCGCCCATCGCGACGCCCGCGTAGGGCGCCATGTACTTGATCGGCGCGGCCTCGTCGGCGGACGCGGCGACGATGATCGTCTTGTCGAGCGCGCCGTTCTCGGCGAGCGTCTCGGCGAGCTGGACGACCGTCGCCATGCGCTGGCCGATCGCCACGTAGACGAAGACGAGGTCGGAGTCCTTGTTGTTGATGATCGTGTCGAGCGCGATCGACGTCTTGCCGGTCTGGCGGTCGCCGATGATCAGCTCGCGCTGACCACGGCCGATCGGGATCATCGAGTCGATCGCCTTGAGGCCGGTCTGCATCGGCTCGGTCACCGGCTGGCGCTGGACGACGCCGGGGGCCTTGAACTCCGCAGGACGGGTCTCGGTCGTCGCGATCGCGCCCTTGCCGTCGAGCGGGTTGCCGAGCGGATCGACGATCCGCCCGAGCAGCGCTTCGCCGACGGGGATCTCGAGCAGACGCCCGGTGCGCTTGACCGTGTCGCCCTCGACGATCTTCTGCCAGTCGCCGAACAGCACGGCGCCGACGTTGTCGGACTCGAGGTTCAGCACGAGGCCGGTCACGTCGTGCGGCAGCTGGAGCATCTCGAGCGACTGCGCGTTCTCGAGGCCGTGGATGCGGGCGATGCCGTCGCCGATCGACAGGACGGTGCCGACCTCGGTCAGCTCCGCACCGCCGGCCTCGAGGCCCTCGATGCGGGCCTTGAGGATGCTGGTGATCTCGTCGGGCTTGATCTGCATGGTGGTCTTTGGGCTCCTTGGGGACCGCCGGCTAGGCCTTGGCGATCGTCTTGCGAAGGGTTTCGAGGCGGCTCTTGATCGAGGCGTCGAGGATCGCGTTGCCGACGCGGACGACGAACCCGCCCACGATCGACGGGTCCACCTCCTTCGTCAGCTGCACGCGGCGGCCGGTCTGGCGGCCGATCTCGTCACCGATGCGCTCGACGACGGCGTCGTCGAGCGCCACGGCGCTGGTGACGATCACCGGGAGGAGGTCGTTGGCGTCCTCCCAGAGACGGTCGTACTCGCGGCGGATGCGCGCGATCAGCGGCAGGCGGTGGTTCTCGACCAGGACGTCGAGCGTGTTGGCCACCACGGGGTCGGCGCCCTCGATCGTCCGCCGCAGCCCGTCGCGCTTCTCCTCGGTGGAGAAGTACGGCGAGAAGAAGAACAGCCGCATCTCGCGGTTGTCCTCCAGCGCGTCGGCCACCTGGCCGACCTGCTCGCGAACGAGGTCGAGCTTCTGCTGCTCCTGCGCGACCTCGAACAGCGAGCGGGCGTAGACGTGGGCGATCTCTTCCATCGCGTCAGTTCCGCCGCTCCGGGCCGCTCAGGCCCGAGAAGTCCAGCTCGGCCACGGCGTCCTCGACGAGCCGGCGCTGGTCGTCCTCGGAGAGCACGCGGCCGGTGACCTTCTCGGTCGCGGCGATCGTCAGGTCCGCGACCTCGCCGCGGATCTCCTCGATCGCGCGGCGCGTCTCGGCGTCGATGTCCTTGCGCGTCTGCTCGAGCAGCTCCTCGCGCTTCTGGCGCGCCTGCTCCTGCGACTCGCGCTCGAACGCCTCGGCGTTCTTGCGCGCGCGCACGACGATGTCGTCGGCCTGGGTGCGGGCCTCCTTCAGCCGCTCGCGGTACTCGGCGAGCAGCGCCTCGGAGTCCGCCTTGGACTGCTCGGCGGCCTTGATCGAGTCCTCGATCATCTGCGCGCGCTTGTCGAGCGCCTCCTTGATCGGAGGGAACGCGTACTTGCGCAGGATGAACAGCATCACGAGGAAGGCGAGCACCGTCCAGATCATGAGCCCGATGCTCGGGCTCACGAGGAAGTTGCTGCTCTCCTCCTCGGCCGCCTCGGCGGCGAGTGGCAGAAGGGTGGCGAGCATCGTCCTAGCCGAGGAAGAAGGCGATCAGGCCGAAGATGAACGCGTAGAACACGATCGCCTCGGTCAGGGCGAAGCCCAGCCACTGGATCGACGTGATCTCGTCGCGCATCTCCGGCTGACGGGTCACCGACTCGATGACCTTGCCGAAGATGTAGCCGACGCCGATGCCCGGGCCGATCGTGCCGAGGCCGGCGCCGATGCCGAGGGCGATGGCCTTGCCGGCCTTGCGCCCGTACTCCTGGGCGACTTCCGAGGTCACGCCCGCCTGGGCGATCTCGCTGATCAGGTGCAGATCCACGGTGTACGTGCTCCTTAGTGCTCTTCGGCGACGGCGCCGCCGAGGTAGATGGCTGCGAGGGTGGTGAAGATGAACGCCTGGAGGGTGGCCACCAGGCCCACCTCGAAGATGAAGAAGGCGACGGCCATCGTCCCGGTGATGAGGCCGAGGAAGACCGAGCCGACGATCGACAGGTTCAGCAGGACGACGAGGCCGCCGCCCATGAACAGGATCAGCAGGTGGCCCGCGAGGATGTTCGCGAACAGTCGGACGGAGAGCGAGACGATCCGGACGAAGTGCGAGATCGCCTCGATGAGGAAGATCGGGAAGCGCGCGAAGCCCTCGACGCCGGCCGGGATCCAGCCCTTCATGTAGGGGATGAAGCCCTTCGCGCGGACGCCCTCGACGTGGTAGCTGATGACCACGATGAAGGTCAGGACGAGCGGCACCGAGATGTTCGCGGTCGCGGCGTAGAGCGCGAGCGACGGGACCTCGAGGCCGAGGATGTCCACCTTGTGCTCGGTGTTGAACGGCAGCGGGAGGTACCCGAGCATGTTCGAGACCCAGATGAAGACGAAGACCGTCGCCAGGAACGGGAACCAGCGGCGCACCATCGCGCCGCTCATGTTGCCGTGCGTGATGTTCTCGATCAGGCCGTAGTAGCCCTCGACGACCGTCTGCATGTAGCCCGGCCGCTCGGTGACCGTCATCCGCCGCGCCATCCAGATCAGCAGGACGGTCGTGATGATGCAGGCGGCCAGCACGTAGATGACGGCCTTCGTGATCGAGAGGTCGATCGGGCCGATCTGGATCTCGATCAGCGGCGTGAGCTTGAACTCGTTCTGCGGCTTGAACTCCTCGTTGATGTCCAGCGCGTGGGCGCCGGCCGGCGAGCCGAGGAGCACGACGAGCGGGGCGACGAGGGCGAAGAGACGCGCGCGGATCACGAAGGAAGCTCCCGGGGGGCCTGCTCGAAGGGGCGCAGCACCATCGAGACGGTGAAGAGGACGGTGAAGAGGACGACGACCAGCACGGCGGCGGCGAGCCCGGCGTCGTTCTCGACCATGCCGGCGCCGAAGATGATCAGCGCCACCAGCCAGCCGCGGCCGATCATCGAGCCGGTCATGAGCCCGGCGACCTTGCGGGGGTCGTCGGTCGCCGCGGCGCTGCGGTGCGTCCAGTCGCGGATCAGTCGCTGGGCGATCCAGGCGACGGCGCCCGCGGCGTAGCCGAGCATCGGCCAGCCGGCGAGCAGGAAGACCGGCAGCGCCAGCGCGAGCACCACGAGGTCGAGGTACTTGAGCCAGGTCATCGGCTCACAGGTCCCGGAAGCGCGAGCGCACGGCGAGCACGCCGAGCACGGGCCCGACGAAGAGCCCCGCCAGCAGGAACGGCACCGGTGCCCCGGCCAGCGCGCCGATCCCGAGCCCGATGCCCGCACAGAGCAGGATCGTGGCGATCAGCAGGCTCCCGGCCGACGCCGCACGCATGGTGGGCTTGGGCGGGTCGCTCATCGCGAAGGGCTGAGGGAACGTGACGGTGGGACATCGGACGGGGGCTGCCGGGGCCGGGCGCAGAGCGCCGGTCCGGCGGCATGGCCCGCGACGGGGATCGCGGGCCGGGAGGCGCGAGCGGTCGGTGCACGCCGCTCGCTGGACGGCTGGGCCACCCTAGCGCATCGCCCCACTTTGTGACGTCTTTGTGACACTTCGTGGCGGGTGCCACGAGCGCCGGGGTGCTTCGCGGGAGCGACGTGCTGAGGAACGGTCCGGCCATGCCGCGGACCGTAGACCCCGCGGGGAGCCGCCGCACTTCCCCGCCGGGTAACGGTGCGGCGTCAGCCGGTGTAGGCCCGGTCCACCCGGAAGCCGCGCGTCCCGCGGGCGTCGCGCACGAACGAGGCGGTCGCGGCGCGCAGCCGCCAGGGCGCGGGCAGGTCGCCCGCCGGGCGGCCGAGGAAGACCTTGAACGCGTCGACCGCCTGCGGGCAGGTGACGCCGCCGAAGGTCGTCAGGTGGTGCATGCCCTTGGGCACGCGCAGCGCGCCGATCCGGTTCGGGTTCTGCACGAGGAACGTCCCCGGGCAGCGCGTCTGGCCGGCGACGGGATAGCGCCCGCCGCCCTGGGTCGCGGCGAAGGCGCGGCGCACCCGGAACCCGTAGGCCGAGGCGGCGCCGCGGCGGAAGGTGACGTCGTTCGCGGCGGCGACCTCGGCGACCCACGGCGAGGGCAGCCCGTTCGTGTCGAAGAGGAAGTCGTGCAGCTCGCGCGCGGCCTGCGCGCAGTCCAGCCGCCGCGAGAGCAGGCGCATCGTGTAGCGCCCGGACTGCAGGCGCACGGCGCCGATCCGGTCGTCGTTCAGCACCGAGAACTGCGGGCACGCGGTGGCGCCCGACGGGGCCGGGGCGTCCCCGATCGCGATCGCGTCCTCGCTGGTGCCGCGCACGATCTCGCGGTCGGCGGCGTTCACGCGCCACCCGCCGGGCAGCCGCCCGTCCCAGTCCTCGAGGAACCCCGCGAGCAGCGTGGCCGCGCGCGGGCACGTGACCGCGCCGTTCACCGCGAGGCGGTGCTGGCCGGCGCTCAGGCGCAGCGCGCCGATCCGGTCCTCGTGCAGGACGTGGAACGTGCCGGGACAGGCGCGGAACCCGTCCGGGACCTGCGCGGAGGCCAGCGGGGCGCGCGCGAGCAGCAGGAGGCACGCCGCGCCGAGCAGCGCGAAGACCACCGACCAGCGTGTTGCCTGCCGGACCACGCCCCCAGCCTGACAGGCGCGGGCGACGGAGGCGCCGGTCGAGGTCAGCGGCGCCGCAGCTGCAGCCAGGCCAGCACGAGCAGCGGGATCAGGACGACGACGGTGATGATGACCGGCCACATGACCGGGCGCATCGGCCGCCAGCGCACGCGGGCGCCCCTGGCGCGCACGATCGCGCGGTAGCGGCCCGCGGGCTGGCGCACGCTCACCGAGAGCGCCCCGTCCGGCCGGCGCCGCACGAGCGCCGGCTTCGCCGCGCGGCGCCCGCTCCACACGGGCAGGCGCAGCCGCGCCCGGGCGAAGCGCGGGCCGCGCACGAGGTACTGCGTCTCGATCCGGTCGGCCCGGAACCGCCGCCGCACGATGACGCGCGTCGCGCGCCGGCCGCGGACGACGGCGCGCAGGCCCAGGCGCGAGAAGGAGCCGCGCGGGCGCGACGGGCCGTGCATCGTCGCGGCGCTGCGCCGGCCGCGCTCGACCTCGAGCAGCGCCCGGCCGCCGCGCGTGATGCGCAGCCCGAAGCCGTGGCTCTCACGGCTGCCGATCGAGCCGAGCGGGCGGCCGCGCGCGTCGAGCAGCCGGGCGAGGTCCGCGCCGCCGTAACCGCTGGCGGTCGAGCGATCCACCACCGCGGCGCTGTAGACGGGCGTCGTCACCGCCAGCCGGCGGCTCGCGCGATCGAACGCGTAGAGCGGCGGCGGGGGCTGCACCTCGGCGCCCTGCGCCGGGCGCTGGAGCGCCTCGCGGGCGACCGTGGCCGCCATCCGCGCCGCCACGAAGCCGGGATCGGCCGACGCGAAGCGCCGCCGGTCATGGACCGGATCGGCCTGCGTGCTGCGCACGCCGTAGAGCACCGAGGGGAACGCCGGCGACGCGCCGCTCGTGCGCTGCTCCTCGTAGAAGCCCAGCGCGCGGTCGAACATCCAGCGCGCCCAGGCGCGCTGGTAGCCCGGCAGGATCGGCTGGTCGGCGAGCGTCGCCAGGCCGCCGAGCGCGAACACCCAGTAGCGCGCGTGCTGCCAGCGCCGCAGGCCGAGGCCGGTGTCCCAGTTCAGGTAGCCCGCGTGCGTCCACTCGCCGGCGAGCAGGCGCTGCGCCCACGCGCGCAGCAGGCTCGCCTGGCTGCGCCCGAGCGGCCGCATCCCGGCGGCGAGCGCCGTGTCGTAGCCGCCGAGGCCGTCGAAGACCATGTTCCCGTACTCGCTCGTGGAGATCCGGTTGGCGCGCTGGTCCGGCGCGCGGTTGGGGAGGTAGACGAACCCGAGGCCATCGTTGAGGTTCGTCGTGCGCCCGCGCGGCGCGCGGCGCGCCCCGCGCAGGAAGCGCGCGACCTGGTTGCGGTAGTCGGAGCGCAGCAGCGCGGGGTCGCCGGTCACCGTGGCCGCCGCGGCGTACAGCCGGGCCTGCCAGTTGAACTGGTTGAGCCGCAGCGCCGGCCAGCGGTGGAAGCGCGAGCGCGCCGTGCTGTCGATCGCGCGCACGATCGCGGCGCTCGTCGTCGGCGGGAGGCCCGTGCGCTCGCGGGCCAGCCAGGTGATCCGCAGCGCGTCCGCGACCTCGGCGTCGAGCGCGACGTGCTGTGCCTTGGGGCGCAGCGTCACGGGGTCGAGCGTCCAGCCCGGCACGTGGAACTGCGGCGCTCCCCTCGGACGGCGGCCGCGCTCGAGGAACGCGGGCCAGCGCGTGAGCATCGCGGCCATCGGCGCGATCCGCTCGTCGCGGCGCGCGGGACCCGTGTGACCGGCGAGCGCGGCCGCCGCGTGCACGGCGAGCGCGTTGGCGATCATCCGCGTGGAGAAGTAGCCGCCGCGGGTCACGTACGCGCCCCGGTCCGCCCGCCAGAGCGGGTCGAGCTCGGCCATCCGGCGATCGGTGAACGCCCACAGGTCGCCGGAGCCCAGCGCGGGTGCGCCCGCCTGCGCGTGGGCCGCGGGCGTGCGGGCGCCGCCGGCCAGCGCGAGCGCGAGCCCGGCCAGGAGGAGGACGAGCAGGGAGCGCTGGGGGTGCCGGACGGCCATGACACCGATGAATCGGCAGGGCCGGGGGCGTCCGCGAGCCCTGAGAGCGCTAGTTCGCGATCCCTCCCAGGACGGCGAACGGGTGGGTGGCGCGCCACGCGTCGGCGGCGGTGCCCTCGGCGGTCACGGCCACGGCCTCGGGCAGCTCGGCCCGCAGGCGGTCGGCGAGCGCCCGCGCGTCGTCGTCGGTCGCCACGGAGACGAAGACGTGCTTCCAGCGCCGCAGCGGCGCCAGGCCCTCGGCCTCGAGGCGGTCCGCCATCGCCTCGGCGTCCCGGTGCGAGGCGGCGTCGATGCGCACCTCCCACTGCGCGCCGAGCGAGGCGCTCTCCTGCGCCTCGCGCGCCTCGACCTTCGCGTGCTCGGCGGCGAGCGCCTCGGGCGTCTCGGGCAGCGGCACGTCGAGCGGCTCCCAGGCCTCCTCGACCGGATGCCAGCGCGCGAGGCTCAGCTCGCCGGTCAGCCCGTGGTCGGCGAGGACGTCGCGGACGATCACCGCGGCCTGCACGGCCGCCGGCTCGTCGCCGGCGTACACGAAGACGCTCGCGTCGCTCGCGCTCACCGGCACCCGGTGACGCAGCCGCTCGGCGAGGTCGTGCTCGACCTCGTGCTCGTGAAGCCCGTGCACCAGGCGGCGGGCGTGCTCGGCCTCGTTCAGGTCGGCGCGGACCCGGAAATCGTCGCTCATCGCGACGAGAGCCTACGCCGACGGGGCCTTGGCGTGCTGCTGCCCGGCGACGCGCCGGTGGGCCAGCGCCCGCAGGCGCGTGGCCTCCGCGTCCCAGTCGTAGATGACCGCGGTGTCCGCGATCCGGTCGTAGATCGCCTGATGGGTCCGGCCGAAGATGATCCCCAGGAACCCCGCGCCGAGGGTGAGGAACGCGAGCGGGAAGGCGAGCAGGCGGACGAGCCCGTGGCGCGCGTCGAGCGCGGAGCCGTCGGCGCGGCAGATGCGCAGGCCCATGAGCGACATCGCCGGCGTGCGGGCGAAGACGACCCACGAGTTCCCGAAGTAGAGCGCGCAGAACCCGAGATAGAGGACCAGCGCGAGCACGCTGTCGTCGCTGAGCGTCAGCTTCCACGGGGTCGCGAGCTCCACCGCGAGGCTCACCATCGCGGCGCTCAGCGTGAAGACGACGGAGATGATGAGCAGGTCCAGCGCGTAGGCGAGCAGGCGGGTGACCGGCCCCGCGTAGTGCCCCTGGAACTCCATGGCCCGCTCGGCCTTGGGGAGCACCGGGCTCACCGGTCCGGCGGCTCCTCGGCCGCGGGGGCCGGCTCCTCGTCGTCCGCCTCGGGCGGCGTGATCAGCAGCGGCGGGCCGAGCGGCGCCTCGTCGCGGCGGCGCATGAGCCGGTCCACGACCCGCGTGACGATCGTGTCGACGCCCACCGCCCCGGTGCGCGCGGAGTCGAGCGTCTCGCTGGCGAAGCCGCTCGTGGACGCCGCGATGATCGGGCCGAGGTCGGTCTCCTCGACGATCGCCTCGACGTCGACGCGCTGCACGACGGCGTCGATGTCGATGCGGTCGACGATCGCGCCGACGTCCACCTCGCCGATCGCGCGGTCGAGGTCGATCCGCGCGACGAGGGCGTCGATGTCGATCCGCGAGACGAGCGCGTCGATGTCGATCCGGGAGACGAGCCGGTCGATCTCGATCCGGGACACCAACGCGTCGATCGCGATCCGGGAGACGAGCTGGTCGATGTCGATGCGGGAGACGAGCCGGTCGATCTCGATCCGCGAGACGAGCCGATCGATCTCGATCCGTGACACCAGGGTGTCGATGTCGATCCGCGAGACCAGCGCATCG
>JALOLQ010000112.1 GCA_025455895.1 Solirubrobacteraceae bacterium | reverse complement strand
ATGAGCAGGAACGTCGTGCGCTTGAGGTCCGGGATCGGGATGATCGCCGGCGAGCCGTACAGCAGCGCGCTGGCGGCGAAGCGGTTGGAGACGTCCTGCGAGGAGGCCGTGTAGTAGTGCGGCGAGCCGAGGCCCTCCATGAAGCCCTTCACCCACAGCGCGTGCGAGTAGCTGAACGCGCCGGGGTTGCCGAAGTACCAGCCGACCGACGACGGCCCGCCGCGCGCGATCACGGCGCGCAGCCGCTCGCCGATGTCCGCGAGCGCGGCCTCCCAGGAGACCGGCTCGAAGTCCCCGGAGGCGGTACGGCGCAGGGGCCGGGTGACGCGGTCGGGGTCGTTCTGCACGTCGGTCATCGCGATGCCCTTCGGGCACGCCTCGCCGGCCGAGAGCGGATGGTCCTTGTCGGGCCGCAGCCGCGTCACCACGCCGTTCTCGACGGTCGCGACCATGCCGCAGTGCGCTTCGCAGATGCGGCAGAAGGTGACGTGCTGCTGGGCGGCCATGGACTCCCTCTCGTGCTGGCGGTGTGGGCGGCGTCGATCCGAACGTGACGCTGGCGTCACCGAATCAGACGGCACCGTACCGCGGGATCCCGGAACGGTCCACACCCTCGGGCAGCCGGCCCTCCTCCTCGAGCTTGTCGAGATGGGCGGCGAGCGTCACCGCCGCGGCGGGCCGCAGCACGTGCGGGACGTCGGCCCACGCGCGGTCGAGCAGGTCGTCCACGGTCCGCCGGCCCTCCGCGAGCGCCTCGAGCAGGCGCCGCTCGCGGTCGAGGCGGTGGTCGCGGTACTCGGCGAGCTTCGCGCGCGGCTCCTCGACGACGGGGCCGTGCCCGGGGCAGATCGCGTCCAGCTCGAGCGCGAGCAGCCGGTCGAGCGCCGCGAGATAGCCGCGCAGCGCCCCCGGGTCCGGGGCGACGTAGACGCTGCCGTGCCCGAGCACCGCGTCGCCGCTGAAGAGGATCCGCCCCGCGAGGAACGCGAGGTGGTCCGGAGCGTGGCCGGGCGTGGCGATCGCCCGCAGCGGCCCGGCGGCGTCGCCGTCGGCGAGGCGGCCGGTGGCCCCCTCCCACGCCGCGGCGAGCACCGGCACCGCGCCGATCCGCTCGCGCAGCCCGGGCACGCCGGCGGTGTGATCGGCGTGGCCGTGCGTCAGGGCGATCCCCGCGGCGCCGCCGCGAGCGGCCGCGTCAGCGGCCACGCGGTCGAGGTGCCCGGGCAGGTCCGGCCCGGGGTCGATCACCCAGCACGGGTCGCGGCCGACGAGCCAGGTGTTCGTGCCCTCGAGGGTGAACGGCCCGGGGTTGTCGGCGCGCACGAGGCCGATGTCGGCGCGGGCGAGCTGCGGCATCCGTCGAGGCTACCCGGGCCATCCGCGCGACCCGTCAGGGTGCGGGCATGGACGACCTGCACGCCTGCGAGCGCGGGCTGCGCCGCGCGGGCCTGCCGCTGCTGATCGAGGACTATTCGCCGTTCGAGGACGTCTTCACGCGCGCGGTGCCGTTCCTTGCGCTCGTCTTCGTGGGCGAGTCGCTCGGCGCGATCGACCTGACCTGGCCGTGGTGGGCGAACGTCGTGGCGGTGCTCGCGGGGGTCGCGGTGCTGCTCGCCGCGGTCGCGCTCGTCAACCGGCGCGGCGGGCGGCCCGCGCTCGGCGTCCCGGCGCGCGTCGGCCCGGCCGAACTGGCGCTGTTCGTGCTCGTCCCGGCGCTGCTGCCGCTGATGACCGGCCAGTGGCGCAGCGCGATCGCCACGGCGGCGTCGAACCTCGTGCTGCTCGGCGTGGTCTGGGCGGTCGTCGGCTACGGCGTGCTGTGGATCGTCGTCTGGAGCGTGCGGCGGCTGCTCGGGCAGCTCGCCACGTCGTTCGCGCTGCTCGCACGCGCCGTCCCGCTGCTGCTCGTCTTCAGCATCGTGCTGTTCGTCAACGCCGAGATGTGGCAGGTCTTCTCGTCGCTCAGCGACACGCAGGTGCTCGAGGTCGCGCTGCTGTTCGTCGCCGTCGGGACCGTCTTCATGGTCGCGCGGGTCCCGCGCGAGGTGCGCGAGATCGAGCGTCAGGCCGGGGCGGGCACGCCGCCGCTGCGCCGCCACCAGCTCGTGAACGTCGGGCTCGTGCTCGTCGTCGCCCAGGGCCTGCAGGTGCTCACGGTCTCCGTGGTGCTCGGCGCGTTCTTCGTCGCCTTCGGGGTGCTCGCGATCGAGCCGTCGGTCGTGGAGTCCTGGATCGGGTCGGCCCCGGACGCGGTCGCCGGGACGGCGGTGACGACCGAGCTGCTGCGCGTGTCGGGGGCGCTGGCCGCGTTCAGCGGGCTCTACTACGCGATCGCCGTGCTCACCGACGGGACCTACCGCGAGGAGTTCCTCGAGGAGGTCACGGGCTCGATGCGCGCGACGTTCCGGCTGCGGGCGCGCTACCTCGCGCTGCGCGCGGCGGGCGCCGCCGCGTAGCGCGCCGCCTCGACGGCCTGTCACGCCCCGGCGCCCGGCGCGCGTGCGAGGATGGGCCGCCGTGCCCCGGCCCGACCGCCTCAGCGCCCTGGACGCCGCGTTCCTCGACCTCGAGACCGTGCGCGCCCCGCTGCATGTCGGCTGGACGATGCGCCTGGCCGGGCCGGCGCCCTCGCTCGCGGCGCTGCGCCGGCACGTCGCCGGGCGGCTGGACGCCGTGCCGCGCCTGCGGCGCCGCGTGGTCGAGCCGGCGCTCGGCCTCGCCGACCCGCACTGGGCCGACGACGCCGGCTTCGACGTCGCCCGCCACGTCCACGCCGTGGACCTCCCCGCGCCCGCGGGCACCGCCGAGCTCGAGGCGGCCGCCGGGCTGCTGCTCGGCACCCCGCTGGACCCCGCCCGCCCGCTCTGGCGGCTGACGCTCGTCCGCGGCCTGCCGGACGGGTTCGCCGTCGTCGGCCAGGCCCACCATGCGCTGGTGGACGGCGTGGCGGCGGTCGAGCTCGCCGGGCTGCTGCTCGATCCGGCGGGCGTGGCGCGCCTGCCGCGCCGGCCGGCGCCCGGATGGGAGCCCGCGCCCGCGCCGGCCGCCGGCCCCGCGCTCGCCCGCGCCGGCACGCGCCGGGCGCGCAGCGCCGCCGGGCTGATCCGGGCGGACCCGGCCGACGTTCCCGGCCTGGTGGCCGCCGCCGGGCGCCTCGCGGCGCCCGCCCCGCCCACCGCGCTCGAAGCGATGACGGGCCCCGAGCGCCGGGCCGCGTTCGCCGCGACGGCGCTCGAGCCGCTGCGCGACGCGGCGCGCGAGCACGGGGCGACGGTGAACGACGCCCTGCTGACGGCGGCGGCCTTCGCCCTGCGCGGGGCGCTCGCCCGCCGCGGGGACGTGCCGCCCGCCGTGCGCGCGCTCGTGCCCGCCAGCACCCGCGGGGCCGGCGACGCCGCGGGCGGGAACCGGATCAGTTTCCTCGCCGTGGACCTCCCGCTGGGCGGCGGCGAGCCCGCGCGGGTGCTGCGGACGGTGCGCGACCGCACGCGGGCGCGCAAGCGCGCCGGGGACGCCGGGGCCGCCGACTTGCTGCTGCGGGCCGCCGACGCGCTGCCCGCACCCGGGCGCCGCGCCACGGCCCGGGCCGCCGCGCGGCGCGCGCGGTTCACGCTCGTCGTCTCGAACGTCCCGGGTCCGGACCTCCCGCTGGCGCTCCTGGGCCGCGAGGTCACCGGCGCCTGGCCGGCCGTCCCGCTGCTCGACGGGCAGGCGCTCTCGATCGGCGCGCTCTCCTACGCGGGCAGGCTGCACGTCGGCGTGGTCGGCGACGCGCAGGCCGTGCCCGACACCGACCGCATCGCCCGCGACCTCGAGGCGGCGCTCGGCGCCCTGTCGGTGCCGGCCGCGCCCGCGCGCACCCCGTGGCGCGAGCGCGCCGAGGCCCGGCGGGCGCTGCGCCGCAGCGCCTGAGCGCGCTCAGCGCGCCGCGAGCCGGTAGACCGGGCCCGCGAGCGACACGACGTACACCCGGCCCTGGGCGTCCTCGCCGAACGACGAGAGCTGCGCGACGGTCGGCAGGCCGAGCGAGCGGTCCCCGCTCGCGCGCCCGGGCGCGAGCGTCGCCGCGCGGATCTGGCCCTTGCAGAAGTCGCCGTAGACGTAGCGGCCGTCGAGCGCGCGCAGGCCGGGATCGCGGACCACGTAGCCGCCGGTGATCGAGCACCAGCCGTCGTCGTGGGACTGCTCGATCACCGGGGGCACCGCTCCCGGGGCCGGCTCGTCGAAGTTGCGCCGCGTGCCCTCGAGCGGGCGCCAGCCGAAGTTCGCGCCCTTCCAGTCGCCGCGGCGAGCGAAGTTGACCTCCTCGATCGCGCTCTGGCCGACGTCCGCGATCGTCACGTCCCCGGTCTGCCGGTCGAACGACCAGCGCCACGGGTTGCGCAGGCCCCAGGCGTAGATCTCCGCGCGCATCCCCGCCCGGCCGGCGAACGGGTTCGAGCTGGGGACCGTGTACGCGCGCCCGCCGCGGGCGACCGGGTCGATCCGCAGGATCTTCCCGAGCAGCGAGCCGCGGTTCTGGGCGTTGCCGCGGCGGCCGAACTGGTCGTTGGCGCCGCCGCCGTCGCCGGTGCCGATGTAGAGCAGGCCGTCGGGGCCGAACTTCAGGTCGCCCCCGTTGTGGTTGGAGGCCGGGTCGGCCATCACGAGCACGGTCCGCCGCGAGCCCGGGCGGGCCACGTCGGCGCTCGCCCCGCGGCGGTACTCGGCGACCTCCTGGCGGCCGTCGCGGCGCGTGAAGTACACGTAGAGGCGCCCGCTGCGGGCGTAGTCGGGCGCGAACGCGAGCCCCAGCAGGCCCTGCTCGCCGCCGGCGGTGACGATGCCGCTCAGGTCGAGGAACGGTGTCCGCAGGATCCGCCCGCCGCGCACGACGACGATCCGCCCGCCCTGCTCGACCACCATGATCCGGCGCCGGTCGCCGGGCGGCGCGGTCACGTAGAGCGGCGCCTGGAAGCGCCCGACGCGCTGCAGCCGCACGCCGCTCGCCGCCCCGGAGGCCGGAGGCGCACTCGCGGGCGTCGCGGAGGTCGCGGGGGCGCTGACCGTGGCCCCCGCGCCCGGCCCGGACCCGCAGGCGGTGAGCACGACGGCGGCGAGCAGCACGAGGGGAAGGCGGCGCATGCCGAGCAGGATGGCAGCGCGCACGGTGCGGCGCGTCAGGCCCCGGCCCGCCGGCGGCGCTCCTCGCGTGCGCGCTCGTCGTCCTCGCCGTAGCCGATGGCCAGGAAGAACGCGCCCACGAGGACGACGGCGGCGACGCCGAGCAGTCCCGCGCCGACCCCCACGCCGAGGTTCGAGCCGGTGAGCACGAGCACGGCGACGCCGGCGGCGATCAGCACGGCGACCGCGGCGAGCAGCGGGGCGCTGAACGCGCGGCGCCAGGGCGAGCGGGTCTCGGGCATGGGGACATGATCCCCGCCCGCCGGGGCGGGCGGATCCCGGTCGTCGCGCGCCAGCCTCGGATCAGGGGTTTTCACGGAGGGCAACAGTCCGCTAGCCTCCGCCGCGCCGTGGGTCCCGGCCCGCACACTCCCCTCACCCCCGTGCCCGAGCCGATCGATGCCGAGCGCCTCCAGCGGCTGCTCGAGGTCGGTCGCTCACTCGTCGCCGAGCTCGAGCTCGACGAGGTCCTGCACCGCCTGCTCGACGTCGCGCGCGAGCTGACCGGCGCCCGCTACGCGGCGCTCGGCGTGCTCGACGCGCAG